>JAYENI010000106.1:0-2397 GCA_034722015.1 Pseudomonadota bacterium | reverse complement strand
ACGATCATCAACCGCTGGCGTGAGGAGACCGGTGAGGTCCCGGACGTCATCGACCTGAATTTCAGTGAACCCACCTTCGGTCCGGCGGGCCGTCCCATCGATATCCGTCTGAGCGGCGAGGATATCGACGACCTGCAGGCCGCTGCGCGGGAACTGAAGGAGTGGCTCGGGCAATATCGCGGCGTCGTCGATCTCACCGACGACCTGCGGCCGGGGAAACCGGAGCTGCGCCTGCGCCTGCGTGACGGGACACTGGCGATGGGGCTGACCGCCGCCGGGATCGCCGGACAGCTGCGCGCGGGTTTCTACGGCACAACCGCGAGCGAGATACAGGTGGGCACCGAGTCCTACGAGATCGACGTGCGCCTGAGAGAGGCAGACCAGTCGACGCTCGCGCAGCTCGAGGACTTTCGTATCGCCACCCCCGGTGGTGCACTGGTACCGCTGCGTTCGATCGTGACGCTCGAGCCGGGCAGGGGGTTTGCACGCCTGCACCGCATCGACGGCGAGCGCACGGTGACGGTCCAGGGGGACGTGGACACGCGTTTCGCAAACGCCAACGCCGTGGTCAAGGACACCCGGAACCGCTACGTGCCGGGCCTGCTCGAACGTTATCCGGGCGTCGTATATATGGTCGAGGGGGAGAGCCGGGAATCGGAAAAGACCGGGGCGTCCGTGAGGCGGGGATTCCTGCTGGGGCTCGCGGGCATCTTCGTCCTGCTCAGCTTCCAGTTCCGCAGCTATGTCGAGCCGCTGGTGGTCATGGTCGCGATCCCGCTGGCCTTCATGGGGGTCGTCTGGGGACACGTACTCCTGGGACTGGATCTGTCCATGCCCAGCATGATGGGTTTCGCATCACTGGCGGGCATCGTCGTCAACGATTCGATCCTGCTGATGGTGTTCCTCAAACGTGCCGTGGCACGGGGAGAAACCGTTCCACGGGCCGCACGCCTGGCCAGCCGGCAACGATTCCGGGCGGTGCTGCTGACCACACTGACCACGGTCGCCGGACTGTTGCCGTTGTTGATGGAACGCAGTCTGCAGGCCCAGATCCTGATCCCGCTGGCGACGAGCATCGTCTTCGGCCTGCTGGCATCCACGCTGCTCGTCCTGTTCGTCGTTCCCGTCCTGTACAGCATCCTCGACGACTTCGGCCTGACGGTTCGTACGGAGCGTTCTGTCGGGGAGGAAGCCGTGCCGCTGCCACCCGACTGATCGCGGATCAGCGACTCGCCCCGATCATTTCCGATTCTATCTGCCTTCGCTGGTCGAGTGTCTTTTCCGCCGAGTCGAATGCCACGTAGTATTTGAGGATATTCGCCACGTAGGTCACCGTCTCGCTGCCGTGTTCCCGACGGGCGACGTGCTCGACGTTGAAGAACCAGCGGTCGGGGTCGAGGCCCGCCGCGCGGGCCTTTTCCCTCAGGCGCCGTATCCGCGCGGGGCCCGCGTTGTAGGCGGCGAGGGTGAAGTCAAGCCTTGCGTGGTCGGGGATCCCCGGGTCGGAAAAATACCGTTTCCTGATGAAATCCAGATACTTCGCCGCGGCGTGAACGTTGCTGTCGACGCTGTTCCTGACGCCGTTGACACCAACGTTTCGGTCCGCCGCGGTAGCGGGCTTGATCTGCATGACGCCGACCGCCCCGGAACGGTTGCGCCGGTTCTGGTCGAGTCCGGATTCCTGGTATCCGAGCGCCGCCAGGAGTTTCCAGTCGAAGCCGTATCTTGCGCCGTATTTCTCGAACGTCGGCCGCAAGCGGGACAGCCTGTCTCGCGACCGCGCGTCCGCCGGGTTCTTGATCCATCGGGTATCACGGTAATAGCGCTTGAACAGTAGGTTGCCCATCAGGGTGCCCTGTCCGTGGTCCTTCGCGAAGCGGTTGAGGGCACGCAGCAGTTCGGTGTCGTCCCTGCGAACCGCCCAGGCAATTTCACCTCCGGCGTTGATCGTCACGCCGTCCACGGTCTCGATGTCGGGCAGGACCTGGGTCCAGAGGCCCGCAACGTGGTCATCGACGACGGTGTAGTGAAAGATACCCGCGTTGACCATCTGCAGGATGTCCTCATCCTCGAGATACGGGTCCACCTCGACAATGGCGACCGGTTCGATGCCCTGAGCGGCGAATTCCCGGTTGAGCGACTCGAGATGGGACAGGAAGCTGCTGCCGGCCACCACGTGCACCGGCTTGCCGGCAAGTTCCCGCGTCGATTCCACGGGGGCGGCCTTCCTGCTGCGAACGAGGATCTCGGAGATGTCCCGCCGGTAGGGAACCGTGAACGAGATCATCCGCTTCCTTTCCGGAGTCACCGTGAGGCCGCCGGCGGCGATATCTCCCCGACCCTCGATCAACCCGGGGATCAGTTCCTCGAAAGGCACGGTAATGAAGACGACCTGGC
>JAYENI010000105.1:0-12012 GCA_034722015.1 Pseudomonadota bacterium | reverse complement strand
AGTCGAAACGGGAAGCTCATAGACGTCGAGAAATCGCATTTACCTTCCCACGGTCTTATACAGCCTGGCTGCGGGGATGTCTAGCCCCTTTTTGCCAACAATTCTCGTTCGCATTGAGAATTGCTGCCGTCAGGGTGACCGTGTCGTTTTTCCCCCCTTCCCGCCTTATAATGGCGAATTCGATGTCGGGACCTCAGGCATGGATCAGCGCCTGCTCGTTTTTTCAACCTGGCCACAGATGGATTCCGCCCGGGAGGCGGCGAGAGAGCTCGTCGAGACCCGACTCGCGGCCTGCGTGAACATCCTGCCCCGGGCCACCTCGTTGTACGTCTGGGATGGCGTGATTCAGGAGGACCAGGAACACCTGATGATCGTCAAGACAATGCGCCACCGGTATGCCGAGCTCGAACACAGAATACTGGCCCGCCACCCCTATGAACTTCCCGAGATTGTCGCGTTCCCAATCACTGAGGGCCTGCCCGGCTATCTGGCCTGGGTCGAGGCGCAGACTCGCCAACAGAACTGAACAGGAGCCCGCCGGAGAATGACCAGAATCCTCCTGATGCTCTGCCTGCTGATGCTCGCCGTATCGGCGCCGGCACAAGACGTGGGCGACGAATTGCTGCCACCGGATCAGGCATTCAGTATGTCGGCGACCGTCAGGGACGCCGACACCATTGTCGCCAGGTGGAAGATCGCGGACGGCTATTACATGTACCGCGACAAGCTGGAGTTCACCATCCCCGAGACCGGATTCTCCTTCGGCGAACTCGAAATACCGCCCGGCAAGGTCAAGCACGACGAGTTCTTTGGAGAGGTGGAGACCTACCGTCACGAACTCAGCGTGGTCCTCCCGATTGTCCGTGCGGACGGCGCCCCGGACGCAATCACCCTGCAGACCCGCTCCCAGGGTTGCGCCGACATCGGTGTGTGCTATCCGCCGCTGGATCAGGTGGCGTCCCTGACCCTTCCGCCGCCTGGCGCTGAAGTCGCCAGCGAGGCATCGGCAAGCGCTGCGTCCGAAGACACGCCGCCGGCTGCTGAATCGCGGCCCGCCGGGGTCAACCCGCTCCAGGCGCTCGCCTCGGGCCTAGGCGCCGGATCAACGGGAGACGAAGAATTTCTACCCCCCGACGAGGCATTTCGATTCAGCGCGACAGCCGAAGAGGGCAACAGGGTGGTCGCGCGCTGGGAGATTGCCGAGGGGTACTACCTCTATCGCGACAAGTTTCGCTTCGCGGCCGCCCCGACCGATGCCGTGTCACTCGGATCCCCGGCCATACCCAACGGCGAGATCATGCACGACGAATTCTTCGGCGACGTGGAGATCCTCACCGGGGATGTCGTCGTCGGGATTCCGTACACACCGACCTCCGGGAAGGCGGACGGATTCGAACTGGAGGCCGAATACCAGGGCTGCGCGAAGGACGGCATCTGTTATCCGCCGATCAGCCGTGTCGCGACGCTGACACCGACCTCCGGCGCAATGGCCCCGGCGGCCGGTGCGGCCACTGCCGCGAAGGCCGGCCCCGGTGCCTCGGCGAAGGCCCCCGTCTCCCCGTCCACGACCGCGGTCGGCGGGGCGGCACCGGAGACCTTCCAGTCCGAACAGGACCGTATCGCCGGGACCCTGATGTCGGGCGGGACCTGGCTGACGGTACTGACCTTCTTCGGTTTTGGTCTGTTGCTCACCTTCACGCCCTGTGTCTTCCCGATGATTCCGATCCTCTCCGG
Organism: Pseudomonadota bacterium; assembly: GCA_034722015.1. Classification (GTDB taxonomy): domain Bacteria; phylum Pseudomonadota; class Gammaproteobacteria; order JAJDOJ01; family JAJDOJ01; genus JAJDOJ01. The sequence goes on along the minus strand of JAYENI010000105.1, from coordinate 10,278 downwards.
GATCATCATCGGGCAGGGCACTGAGATTACGACCCGAAAGGCATTTCTGCTCTCGCTGGTCTACGTACTGGCCATGGCCGTCACCTATACGGTCGCCGGTGTGCTGGTCGGTCTGTCCGGGGAGAACGTCCAGGCGTGGTTCCAGAACCCCTGGGTACTCAGCATCTTCGCAGGGATCTTCGTCCTGCTTTCCCTGTCCATGTTCGGCTTCTACGAACTGCAGATGCCGAACAGCGTCCAGAGCCGCCTGACCAGCCTCAGCAACAGCCAGCAGAGCGGAACCCTGGTGGGCGTTGCGATCATGGGGTTTCTCTCCGCGCTGATCGTCGGTCCCTGCGTCACCGCACCGCTGATCGGCGCGCTCATCTACATCGCGGATACCGGTGACGCCGTCATGGGGGGCATGGCCCTGTTTGCCCTCAGCATGGGCATGGGCGCCCCGCTGCTCGTCATCGGCACCTCCGCGGGCAAGCTGCTGCCAAAGGCCGGCCCGTGGATGGACACGACCAAGGCCGTGTTCGGCGTCCTGCTGCTGGGCGTGGCCATCTGGCTCCTCGAGCGCTTCCTTCCGACCCAGATCATCATGCTGCTGTCGGCCGCACTGTTGATCGTCTCGGCCATCTACATGGGCGCACTGGAGACCGTCAGGGAGGGCGCGTCGGGATGGCACCGTCTGTGGAAAGGGGTGGGCCTGGTCCTGCTCATCTATGGCGCGACACTGATGGTCGGGGCGGTTTCCGGCGGGAACAGCCTGTTGCAGCCGTTGCGTGGCGTCATGATGGCGTCCGGCCCGGCGGGTATCGCGACGGCGAGTCACGAACTGGAATTCGAGCGGATCAAGACGGTCCAGGATCTCGAGGGCGTGCTGACCAGGGCTGAGGGTGAGGGAAAGACCGTGATGCTGGATTTCTACGCCGACTGGTGTATCAGCTGCAAGGAAATGGAGGCATTTACCTTCAGCGATACCGCCGTCCAGTCGGCACTTTCGGACACGATCCTGGTGCAGGCGGACGTGACCGCCAACAATGACGAAGACAAGGCGTTGTTGAAACACTTCGGCCTGTTCGGTCCGCCCGCAATCCTGTTCTTCGGGCTCGACGGCGCCGAAGTACGCCGCTACCGCGTGGTCGGGTTCATGTCCGCTGACAACTTTGCCACCCATGTCGCAGACGCCTTGAATGGCTCGGAGCCAATTTCATGAAACCCACTCTTCGCTTGACTGCAATTTACCTCTCCGCCGCCGCTATCGCGGCGTTTTCGGGGTTTGCGATACAGAAGTACCTCGGTGATGGCGCGAAACCGTTGCAACCCGCTCACGCGAGCCGGCTCACGGGCTCGGGCAACGAGTTGCTCGGGCGTGATCGTCCGACATTCACGCTGCCCGACCTCGACGGCAAGCCCGTTAGTATCAGTCGCTGGGACGGTAGTGTGGTGCTGATCAACTTCTGGGCGACCTGGTGTCCCCCGTGCCGACGCGAGATCCCTGAATTCCAGCAGGTACGCGACCGTTACTCCGGGCGGGGCTTCGAAATCGTCGGCGTGGCAATCGACAACCGGGACTCGGTCGTCGAGTTCCTGGAAGAAATCGGTGTCCGGTACCCGCAACTGCTCGGGGAAAGGGAGGCGATCGGTATTTCGCGTGAGTACGGCAACCGGTACGGCGCGTTGCCGTACAGCGTCCTGGTCGGCCGCGACGGAAAGGTGGAATTCGTCAGACCGGGAGAACTGTCGGGCGAAACCCTGGACGCGGAAGTCGTGAAGCTGCTGTAGGATCACGTCCCCGCCGCGGCGAACGCCCACCTCGCCGGCGGGCGCAATGCTGCTACAATGCTGTTTGATGGAGGAAAGTGACAACAAACTCTGGCACTTCCACGGTGGGCTGAAACTCAATCCGCACAAGAAGATTTCCATCGGGGAGCCGCTCCGCCGCGTTCCGTTGCCTGAACTTCTGACCCTGCCAACACATCAGCATATCGGCGAACCTGCGGAAGTCCTGGTCAAGGCCGGCGACCGGGTGTTCAAAGGGCAACTCCTGGCGCGGGCAAACGGCTATATCAGCGCCCGGGTGCACGCCTCTTCCTCCGGCACTGTCGTCGAGGTCGGCCAGCGTCCCGTCCCCCACCCCTCCGGCATGAGCGCCGAATGCATTGTCATCGAGACCGACGGAAAGGACGATTGGGGCGACGCGCGTCTGGCCCATATCGACGACTACAACAGCATTTCTCCCGCCTCGCTACGCAGCAGGGTGCGCGAATGCGGAATCGTCGGACTGGGCGGCGCGGCCTTCCCCACCTCGGTGAAACTGAACCCGCTGCCTCAGCACACGATCGACACCCTGATCATCAACGGTGTCGAATGCGAACCGTATATCACCTGCGACGACACCCTGATCCGGGTACGAACAGGGGACATCCTGGAGAGCGCACGCATGCTGCGATACGCCCTGGGAAACCCCGAATGCATCATCGCCGTGGAAGACGATATGCCCGCCGCCCGGGATGCCCTGATCGAGGCACTGGGTGGAGAAGCAGCGGATGGCATCCGGGTCACCGTAATCCCCACCATCTACCCGTCCGGAAGTGAAAAGCAGCTGATCCGTGTGCTCACCGGCAGAGAGGTCAGGGCCAACGGGCTCCCGCACGATATGGGTGTGGTCTGTCAGAACGTCGCGACGGCATACGCGGTGTACCGGGGGGTGCGCTACGGCGAACCCCTGCTCGAGCGGATCGTCACCGTCACGGGCCGGGGGGTCCGGCAGCCCTGCAATCTGGAGGTGACACTGGGCACCCCGGTCGCGGAGGTGATCGCGGCAGCCGGGGGGTATAACGGTTCCGCCGAGCGCCTGCTCATGGGCGGCCCGATGATGGGCGTCGCACTGCAGGACGATATCGTCCCGGTCGTGAAGGCGACCAACTGCCTGCTCGTCGCATCGCACAGCGAGATAGACGCCCCGCAACCGATGATGCCCTGTATCCGTTGCGGGGAGTGTGTCCGTGTATGCCCCGCGGGGCTGCTGCCGCAGGAACTCTATCGCCACGCAAAGGCCCGGGAGTTTGACCGGGTGCAGGAGTTCAATCTGTTCGACTGCATCGAATGCGGCTGTTGTTCGTACGTATGTCCGAGCCACCTGCCGCTGGTACACTACTATCGCTTCGCCAAGAGCGAGATCGGCGAGCGCGAGCGCGAGCGCGAAGCCTCGGACGTGGCCAGGCGCCGCTTCGAGTTTCGCCAGGAACGACTGGAAAGGGAGAAACGCGAGCGGGCCGAGCGTCAGGCGCGCAAGCGGGCAAAGGTGGCCGTACAGGCGTCCGCTCCGGAAAAAAAGGCCGCCATCGATGCCGCCGTGGAGCGGTCAAGGGCCAGGCGCGGGCAACGCACGGGGGACGAACAGGCGCCTCCCGGTGTCGTCGCGAACAAGAGCGGTGAAATGGAAAGCACCGACTGAAACCCGTGCCGGGAAAAGGAATCGCAACGTCGCCACGGGATGAAAGGGGCGTGCAATTTCCGGGAAACGGTGTGTCGCGATGGGTATATCGCCCCCCCGGGTCTTCGTTGCGCATGGCATTCGTGCACCTCACAATCACGAGCATTTGATGCCCATCTCCCCAGGCTGAACCATGCAATTTCCGACGGAAACCTCCCCGCACGTCGTCTCGCATGCGCACGTGCCAAAGGTCATGCAACAGGTCGCCTATGCCCTGGTGCCCGGCACTGCGGCGATGGCGTGGTACTTCGGGTGGGGTGTGCTGTTCAATATCGCCATCGCCGTCGTCGTGGCGCTGGTTTTCGAAGCCGCTGTATTACGCCTGCGAAACCGGCCGGTCCGGCCTGCGTTAACGGACTTCAGCGCCGTCATCACCGCCTGGCTCCTGGCGCTTGCCCTGCCGCCCCTCCTGCCCTGGTGGCTTACCGCACTCGGGACCGGGTTCGCCATCGTCGTGGCGAAGCAGCTCTACGGCGGACTCGGCCACAACCCGTTTAACCCTGCGATGGTGGGTTATGTGGTGCTCATCATCTCCTTCCCGGCGGAACTGACTCACTGGCCACCGCCCAGTATGCTCGCCGAGGTGCATTTCGGACCCCTGGAGACGCTCGGTATCATTTTTACCGGCGACCTGCCAAACGCGCTGACCTGGGACGCGGTGACCCGCGCCACCCCGCTGGACACGATGCGTACCCGTCTCGGCCTCAACGAGACGCTGGAAGAGATCCGTCAGAGCCCGATCTGGGGTGACTTCGGCGGTCGCGGCTGGGAGTGGATCGGCAACTGGTATCTCATCGGCGGCCTGTGGCTGGTCTACCGCAAGGCGGTCGACTGGCGCATTCCGGCCGGTGTCCTCGGCGGGCTGATCGTCATTTCGACCTTATTCTATCTGGCGGATCCCGACATCCACCCCTTTCCCGCCTTTCACGTCTTCAGTGGCGGCATGATGCTAGGCGCCTTCTTTATCGCCACGGACCCGGTAACGGCCAGCGGCACTCCCCTCGGCCGTCTCATATACGGCGCGGGGATCGGTGTTCTGATCTACGTCATCCGCACCTGGGGGGGCTACCCGGACGCCGTGGCATTTGCCGTGCTGTTGATGAACACCGCCGCACCGATGATCGACCAGTACACGCGTCCGCGAACCTACGGGCACGACCCGGCAGGCGAGTGAAGGTCAGATCCACACCATGCCCGACGTAACACTACTGGCCAGCCTGCGTTCGGCGTTGATCCTGGCGGGGTTCGCGATCCTCGGCACCGCCCTGGTCGCTGTGATATTCGAACTGACACACGAACGTATCGAGGCGAACGAGCGCGCCGTACTGCTGCGTAACCTGAACGAGATCCTGCCGGCATCCGGCTACGACAACGACGTCGCGGCACAACCGATCGAACTCGTCGACGAATCCCTGGGTGCGTTACAGGGATCGCCGGCGGTCGCCTATGTCGCGTGGCTCGGGGAGAAACCGACCGGCGTCGTCATTACGGTGACCACACCCGACGGATACAACGGCCCGATCAGGATGCTTGTCGGGATTCGCGAAAACGGCTCTCTGGAAGGCGTGCGTGTCGTGTCCCACCGGGAGACGCCGGGACTCGGTGACCTGATCGAAACCCGCCAGACGGACTGGATCCTTGGCTTCAGGGACCGGTCCATCGGAGACCCCCCGGTGCAGCGCTGGGCCGTCAAACGCGATGGCGGTGATTTCGATCAGTTCACCGGCGCAACCATCAGTCCACGCGCGGTCGTCAATGCGGTGAAAAGGACCCTGATATACTTCGGGGAATATCGCGAGGAACTCTTCACCGCGCCGCCGAAGGCACCGACCGATCCGGGCAAGGGCGAGTAAGGACCCACACCCGGGCCAGGCGGCCCGCTTCGCGAAACCGGCTGGAGCCATGAACGAAGACTATCAGCGCATCACCAGGGACGGACTCTGGGGCAACAACGCCGCCCTGGTTCAACTCCTCGGGCTCTGTCCCCTGCTCGCCGTCACCGGCACCATTGTCAACGGGCTGGGGCTCGGGCTGGCCACGACGCTCGTACTGCTGACGTCGAACGTAATCGTGTCGCTCATCCGGCATTGGGTCACGCCAGAGATCCGGATCCCGGTATTCGTGCTGGTCATCGCGTCCGCCGTGACCGCAATCGAACTCGCCATGAGCGCCTGGTTCTACGACCTCTTCCTGATTCTGGGCATCTTTATCCCGCTGATCGTCACCAACTGCTCCATCATCGGCCGCGCCGAGGCCTTCGCGTCGAAAAACAGCGTCGGGGCCTCGGCGATTGACGGACTCACCATCGGGATCGGATTTACCGCCGTCCTTGTCGTCCTGGGCGGCATGCGGGAACTGGTCGGGTACGGCACCCTGTTCTCGAACTTCGACCTGATGTTCGGCCCCGGGGCGCAGGTCCTGACGATCCAGTTCTGGAGCGAGTACAGGGGATTCCTGCTGGCGATCCTGCCGCCCGGCGCATTCATCGGCCTCGGCCTGCTGATCGCGCTCAAGAATGTCATCGACCGTCGCCAGAAACGTCGGGAGACCACACCGGTCACCTCGATCGCCCCGGCCGACGCATCCACCTGATCCGCCAACGTTCACTGCGGTCGAATGAACAGGGAGAAGCGCCGGGCCATATTCGAGCGCCTGCGCGAAGCCGTTCCTGCACCGACGACGGAACTGGTCTACGACACACCTTTTGAATTGCTCGTCGCCGTGGTCCTGTCCGCGCAGGCAACCGACGTCGGCGTCAACAAGGCCACCGCCAGGTTATTTCCCGCAGCCAACACCCCTGAAGCCATCCTTGCGCTGGGAGAGGAGGGCCTGAGGCGCCATATCCGCACCATCGGCCTGTTCAACGCCAAGGCGGCCAACCTCATCAGGACCTGCCGGATCCTGGTGGAGAAACACGGCGGCGAGGTACCCCGCAGGCGAGCCGAACTCGAGGCGCTACCCGGGGTGGGACGCAAAACCGCAAACGTTATCCTGAACACGGCATTCGACGAGCCCACCATCGCGGTCGACACCCACATCTTCCGCGTCGCCAACCGCACGCGGATTGCCCGGGGCAAGACCCCCCTCAAGGTCGAGGAGGGCCTGCTGAAATTCGTCCCCACAGAGTTCCGCAAGGACGCCCATCACTGGCTCATCCTGCACGGGCGTTACACCTGCACCGCGCGAAGGCCGCGTTGCGGGACATGCCTGATCCAGGACCTGTGCGAATATCGTGAAAAGACCGGGTCCCCCGGTTGACGATAAGGTCCTAGGAGCCTGTCCGGGAATGGGGTTCGTCGCGAGGCTTCTCCGCAGTAGCACTCCCATTCTCGGACAGGCTCCTAGCGTCCGCCACCTGGCGGGGGTTCCTTCCCGGATTGTCTACTGACAGAGTCGGAGCGTTCCGCGATTTCCGGCGCGGTTTCTTCGGCGTCGTCTCCGCCCCCCGGGGCTTTCCCTTCCGGCACCGGTGTAAGCCGGTTGGACGCGGAACGCAGGAGATACAGGATCGTTTCCGAGGTGAAACCGGACAGGAACGCCAGCAGCACCGTTACCGTGACACTGCGTGGGGAGAGCGCGTAGTATGCCACCACCGCAATGAACGGAGCCGCGGCGACCTGCATCATCTGGAAGACCAGGCAATCCCTGACACACGAGGGGGAAAGTGGTCCCTGGATGTTCCCGCGACTGGTCCCGCAGCGCATGCGCTCAGGGGCGCAGCGCTCACTGTTGATGATCTTGTACGGTTCAACCGGCACATCACCCTCGTAGGTCGCCGCTTGCGTACATTCTTCGTACCAGCGGCACACACGTTTCTGATACTCGGGTACGCGCCGGGTCATGCTCACCGCCCCCCCGACCACTGCAAGCACAATGACGTAGAAGGGCACCACCAGCCCACCGCGGACCTGGGCCCCCGTCGCTGGTCTGCCGGGCGAAGCGCCGAAAGCCCCCGGCGCCGCCTCTTGCGTCGAATCCCCTGTCGGGTCGTCCCGCTCCGTGTCGTCTTCCGCCTCCCTCCTCGTGCCGCCTGGGTCCGCACCAGCCCCGCTGATTTCGTTGCCTGCGCCGGCTGCGCGATCCACGCAAGGCCCCGCCGGATAGACGGTGCCCCCGACGTTCAGCACCCAGGGTGCGCTCCCCTTGTCGTCACACTGTACGACCCTCGGCACATCGTCGGTCCCGTCCGCGTGGGCCGGGCAGGCGCACGCCCTGAGCACACGAACCTGCGAACTGTTTCGTTGCTCACGATCTCCCGCCGCGCCAAACGGTGTCCAGTCCGCCCGCATGAAGGGTACCGTGGACCCGATCAGCGCCATCAGCGTGTAGGCATACGCGAAGCGGAACATCCAGGTCACGCGCTGGGGTGGCATGTGATTGCCCCCCGCCGTGAAGATGTAGATGCCGATCATCAGAAGCGAAACCGCAAATACCCAGAGTATGACGCCCTTGTGATCCCAATCGAGCGCAATCACGATGGCGACGAGAAAGATGAGGAAAGGTACGATGAAACCCAGCATTCGCTCGGCGGTGAACCCGGGCGGTTCCGGGGGCATTTTATTGTCGGTTTTACCCATGGTCATTCCCCCATCGAGTTCAAAATCTCCCCTACCCGAATTATAGTGGCCGCGGCACGGCCCGCCCGAGGGTCGGGCGGTGTCACTGACGGTGGCAATTTCGTGTCCTTTTGAAAGACATAACGGCTATTGCCGGTATAGGGAGAGGACGATACAACGCCGATCCGCATGCGGATGACAACGGATCGCAAAGGCCGAATGAGGACTAGATTTGATGGACATGCAGCAGATACCGGGTTTCGTGCTGACCGCGCTGGAGATCGCTTCTTTCCTGTTCATCTCCGTGATCGGACTGGCGCTGGCAGCGGTCGTCGTCCTTTACGTCATCGACAAATCCCAGCGAAAGCAGGCCATTCGGCACAACTACCCCGTGATCGGTCGCTTTCGTTACCTGTTCGAACATCTCGGGGAATTTTTTCGCCAGTACTTCTTCGCCATGGACCGTGAGGAAATGCCCTTCAATCGCGCCGAACGCTCCTGGGTCTACCGCTCCGCCAAGAACCTGGACAACACCAGCGCCTTCGGTTCGACCCGCGATCTGAGCCCGGTCGGCACCATCCTGTTCGCGAACTGCCCGTTCCCGACGCTGGGGACCGATGCCGCGGAGACGACCGAGGTCACCATCGGCCCGTATTGCAGGACCCCGTACACCACCCGATCGCTGTTCAACATCTCGGGCATGAGTTACGGCGCGATTTCCCGTCCCGCAGTGCTGGCCCTTTCTTCGGGGGCGCGCATGGCAGGGTGCTGGATGAACACCGGAGAGGGCGGTCTCTCCCCGTACCATCTCGAGGGCGGGGCGGACATCGTCTTCCAGATCGGCACCGCCAAATATGGGGTCCGCGATGCGGACGGAAACTTGAGCGACGAAAAACTTGCGGCGATCGCAGCCCACGATCAGGTCCGGATGTTCGAGATCAAGCTGAGTCAGGGGGCCAAACCCGGCAAGGGCGGCATCCTTCCCGGCGGCAAGGTCACCGAGGAAATCGCCTCTATCCGGGGCATCAAGCCGGGCGAGGACTCGATCAGTCCCAATCGCCATCCGGATGTTCAATCGGTGGACGACCTGCTGGACCTGATCGAGCGGATACGGCGGGTCACCGGCAAGCCCGTTGGCTTCAAGACCGTCATCGGGGCGTATGGCTGGCTCGAGAAACTCTTCGAGCGGATCGGCCAACTCGGCGAGGCGTCGGCGCCGGATTTCATCACCGTGGACAGCGGCGACGGCGGCACCGGGGCGGCGCCGATGAGTCTGCTCGACTATGTAGGCCTGCCGATCAAGGAGAGCCTGCCGATGGTCGACGACCTGCTGAAAAAGCATGGCCTGCGACAGCGCATCAAGGTCGTCGCGTCGGGCAAGCTGGTTACCCCGGCCGAGGCCGCATGGGCACTGTGCGCAGGCGCGGATTTCATTGCCTCTGCCCGGGGCTTCATGTTCTCGCTGGGATGCATCCAGGCACTGCAGTGCAACAGAAACACCTGCCCGACCGGTATCACCACGCATGACAAGAAACTGCAGTCGGGACTGGATCCCGTAGAAAAGGCGGAACGGGTGCGAAACTACGCACACAACATGGCGCGCGAGATCGGGGTCATCGCCCATTCCTGCGGCGTACGGGAACCGCGCGAGTTGCGTCGATTCCACGCCAGGATCGTTGCGTCCAACGGGCGGTCGGTCCCGCTCGACGAGTTGTTTCCCGAGCACCTTGAGGCGGCCGCCGGGCATCGCGCCACCCCGCCGTCCTGAGCCGCGGTGCGGAAATCCCACGACGGTCGATCGATCACCCCGCACGACGCGTCCGGAGCACGACAATCGAATGACATCATTACCAGCGACAAGGAGAGCAACTTCATGAACCCGATCGTTCGTTTCGCGAATTTCGCGCAGGACCTGCTCGACAGGACTCGCGCCGTTGACTTTCTGGCGCCACTCGCGCTGAGACTGTATCTCGTGCCAATTTTCTGGACGGCGGGGGCGAAGAAGCTCGGTATCGACCCGACCTTCGGCCCGAACCTGGGCGAGTGGTTCGCCAGCCTGAAGAACATCTCGGTCGAGGATACGGCAGCCTGGTTCGGCAACCCGGACTGGGGACTGGGTCTGCCCTATCCGGATTTTCTAGCCTGGTCGGCGTCGCTGACCGAACTTTTCGGCGCGATCCTGCTGCTGATCGGGTTGGGCGTGCGCTGGATCTCGATGCCCCTGATGGCGACAATGGT
>JAYENI010000104.1:0-2405 GCA_034722015.1 Pseudomonadota bacterium | reverse complement strand
CTGGTCCACGGCGCGCGCCTGCTTGCGACCGCTGTAGAGCGGGACGGTCATGCCGAGCCGCAACGAAAGGAAATCCGCGCGGGCCGTGCCGTCGGGATTGTCGCCATTGCGAAAACCGTAACCCGCGCCCACCGTGAAATCGGGCAGGCGATCCCGCTCCGCGACATCGACGCGTGTGGCGGCCGCCCGCAGCTCGTTCTCCCGCCTGGCCAGTAGCGGCCGGGACTGGTCGGCGAGTTCGAACAGGGTTTCCGCGGAGGGTGTCTCCGGGAGGCGCGTGTCCACCTTGCCGGGCAGGCGGACCGCCAGTCCGGCCTGCCGATCCAGTAACGCGTTCAGCGTCGCGACCTGACCGCGACGGGCGGCCCGCAGCGTGATTCGACGATCCTTGAGTTGCGACCGCTCCACCTGGGCAAGCAGGACGTCCTGCTGCAACCCTTCGCCCACCGCGTACTTGGTCCGCGCAATCTCGACGAATTCCTTTAACAGATCCAGATTGCGGTCGACGATCTCTATTGAACGGTCCAGGTAGAAGATCCGCCACCAGGCGGCACGAACCTCGCGGACCAGTTGCAGGCGGGCCTCGTCCACCCCGTTCACCAGGGCGTCGGCATCGAACTGCGCCGCCGCTTCCTTCAGCGACAGCTTGCCCGGGAACGGAAAGGACTGGCTTACCGCGAGCTGCAGCTGGGTCATGGCCTCCTGGCCCAGGTCGAAGGTATCGACGGGCAGGTTCAGCGCATTGAAGCTGATCGAGGGGTCGGGCAATGCCCCCTCCTGGGAGGGGATGGCCGCTGCTGCAGCGGCACGCGCCTGTACCTCAGACAGGCCGGGATTGCCTTCGAGCGCCATCGCGACGGCCTGCTCCGCCGTGAGCGTGTCAACACGCGTCGCCGGGGCGTTTCCGGCATTGGCTGGCGAAGCCAGTACCGCCAGCAACATCAGCATGCCCACGGAATCGACAATCCCCGCCTTCCTCCTGTGCCTTTTTGCCATGTCCATTCATCCTTCTGTGGCGATCGCAATTCCGGTGTTCGCCGACTTCGGGCCGCACCCGGTCTGCGGGTGACAGGGTCGAAGCGTTGCGCACCGGATACGGCAATCCCGAAGCCGCCAAAATCAATTGAACACGAACGTGTAACCGTCGTATTTCAACGGGGTGTGTTTTCGTTACGCATTGTTTCCGGAAGCGGCCCTGTTACGTTGTGTTACCGGGCAGGGGAAAAATAGGGTACGCCGCTTACGTCCCGTTATAATGCAGCCGCGTTTCCGGCCGAACCCGTCGCGCAAATCCAGTCATGGTGAAACCATCCGATGAGATTGGGTGGCGGCGCTCGCGACCGGTGTGCCCTGGCCGGGAGCCAGTCGGTATTTTTATCGTTCCGGATTCCGGTCCGGCCATCGTAGACTGTGTCGTTGCACAACGGCGGAATCCTGAATCCTGAAGGAGAGAATAGATGAGACAGAGACTTACGACAGCGATCGCGCCCCTGCTGCTTGGCCTGGCGGTTTCGGCCTCGGCACAGGTCGCCGCTCCCCCGCCCGCTCCCCCGGAGGATGGCGGTAGCAAGGGCGGACCTGGTATGGAACCCGGTGCGAGGATGGGTGGCCCGGGCGGCGGCATGTCGGACGAGGACATGATGGCGTGTCATCAGCGGATGATGGAAATGCGTCAATGGATGAAGGACCGGGGCATGGGGCCTGGTGAAATGAGGGGTGGCCCGGGTCGTGGCATGTGGGATGAGGACATGATGGCTCGTCGCCAGAGAATGATGGAGATGCGTCAGCGGATGATGGAACAGGGCATGGGGCCTGGTGGCCCGGGTCGTGGCATGTCGGACGAGGACATGAGGGCGCGTCACCGGCAGATGATGGAGATGCGCCAGCGGATGATGGATCAGGGCAGGGGGCCCGGCAGGATGTGGGGCGGCCCGGGCCGCGGCATGTCGGACGAGGACATGATGTCACGCCATCAGCAGATGATGGAGATGCGTCAACGGATGATGGACCGGGGCATGGGGCCCGGCATGATGGGTGGCCCCGATATGGGCAATCCGGAAATGGGCTCGATGAGTGCGCCGGGAACGGCCGGCCCTGGAGCGAATGACGGCGGTTAACCGGGATCTCCCCGCGAGTCAGATTTCGGGAATCGGCATCCTGGTCGGTGGCGTTCGCCTCCCGACGTTTGCCGGGGACCGGTCCACCGGTGACGTCAGGCCTTCGTGGAGGTATCGCGGGCCAGGGTCAGGACCGCCTCGAGTCCGCCCCCGCTTCGGTTGCGCAGTTCGAGATTGCCCCCGTGACTGCGGGCGATGGCGTGGGTGATGCTCAGGCCAAGTCCGGTGCCCCCGGTTTCCCGGTTACGCGAGCACTCCAGGCGATAGAACGGTTCGGTGACCCTGTCG
>JAYENI010000103.1:0-12046 GCA_034722015.1 Pseudomonadota bacterium | reverse complement strand
GATGGACCGGCATGTCCTCGGAGCGCGCCACTACGCCGTCGCCGAGGGTGTGCGCGAGCACCTCGCACGGTACCGCGAACTCGAGGACATCATCGCCATGCTCGGTATTGAGGAACTCTCCACCAGGGACCGGCGTATCGTGTCGCGGGCACGCCGGCTGCAGCGGTATCTCTCCCAGCCTTTCAGGATCACGGCGGCGCACACCGGTCTGCCGGGGGTTTCGGTCCCGCTCGCCACGACGCTGGACGATTGCGATGCGTTTCTGACCGGTCGCTTCGACGATCTGGGCGAGGAGGCGTGCTACATGCGCGGCGGGATGGCCGCGACGCCGCGATGAACGCCTTTACCCTGGAGATCCGCGACGCGACCCGTGGGCAGCGTATCGACGGCGTCAGCAGCTTCGTCGGCGAGGATGCGTCGGGCAGCTTCGGACTGAAGGCGGGACACGGCCGGTTCATGACCACACTGAACTCCGGTCTGGCGCGTTACCGGGTCGCGGACGGTGACTGGCAGTATCTCGCCATGCCCGCGGCGGTGCTGTATTTCACGGACCGGCGCCTCTGGATCGGTACCCGCCGCTTCCTGCAGGATAGCGACTATGATCGAATCAGCAGGCTTTTGCGGGAACAACTGCTCGCCGAGGAACAGGCCCTGGAAGAGACCCGGCTCAGTCTGCGTCGCATGGAAGAGGCGTTGCTGCGGCGGCTGTGGCAGGTGGGACAGGAGCAGGGTTGAAATGGCCCAACCGGAGAACGACGAGCTGCACAACAACGTCGAGCGACAGGCGCAGCGTATCCGGCGGGCCGAACGGGACCGTCCCACCCTGCTGTCGCAGACCGTCTACCTCGGGACCCTGGGGCTGGTATTCGTGCTGCCGGTGGTTGGCGGGGCGTACCTCGGGTTGTGGCTGGACGGCATGCTCGAGGGGTACTCGATGCGCTGGACCCTCGGCCTGCTCTTTCTCGGGCTGGTCATCGGCGCAATCAATGTCTGGCTGATGATTCGCGAGTAGCAGACTGTAGACCTTTTCGACCGCCTGCTGGCGAGCACATCCGAAAGAGATTCAAATGGACGGACACGCTACCCTGTTCAGCTTCGGCCCGCTGGCGATCACCTCTACCGTGGTGACCACCTGGGGCATCATTGCTGCGCTGTGGGCCCTGTGTCTGGTGCTGACGAGACGTCTGCGGATCGATCCCGGCCCGGTCCAGACCTTTGTAGAAGGCGTGGTCACGGCGCAGGAACGGGCCATTGCCCTGGCGGCGCCTGGGCAGTCAGAGACGCTGCTGCCCTTCATCGGCGGCCTGTGGGTGTTCCTCGTCATCGCCAACCTGGTCGGCGTCGTGCCGGGTCTCAGCTCGCCGACGGTGGACCTGTCGGCGACTGCGGGCCTGGCCATCCTGGTGTTTCTGTCGACGCACTGGTTCGGCATCCGCAGTCAGGGTCCGCGCAGCTATCTGCGTCACTATCTGAGGCCCAACCCCGTCCTGCTGCCGTTTCACATCATCAGCGAGATCACCCGTACCGTGGCGCTGGCCGTGCGCCTGTTCGGGAACATGATGAGTCTGGAGATGGCCGCGTTGCTGGTCCTGCTGGTAGCCGGTTTCCTGGTACCTGTCCCCATCCTTGCCTTGCACATTGTCGAGGCGCTGGTGCAGGCCTATATCTTTGGCATGCTGGCGCTGATCTACGTCGCCGGAGGCATTCAGTCGCAGCAGCTCAAGATGCGCGAACAACAAGAGGAAACGCCATGACGGACATGACCTGGGTTGTACTGGCTTCGACGGTGGCCGCCGTGATGGGTATTGCGATCGGCGTCATCCTCCCGGCCTTCGCCATGGGTCGCGCCATCGCCAGTGCGCTCGAGGCCCTGGCCCGCCAGCCCGAGGCGGAACGATCCATTACGCGGACATTGTTTATCGGCCTGGCGATGATCGAATCTCTGGCCATCTACGTGCTGGTGATCGTGCTGATTGTGCTGTTTCGCAATCCTCTGCTCGAATTCCTTTTGCCGAAATGAACGGCGAACGCCGCGGACGGGGAAGGTCTTGGAACTGAACTGGACGACGGCCGTCCTCGAGATCGTCAACTTTCTGATACTGGTGTGGATCCTCAAACGATTCCTGTACCGGCCGGTCCTGCGCGTCATCGAAGAACGGCGGGCAGGTATCGAGGCGACGCTGGCCGAGGCTCGCGAACGCCAGACCCGGGCAGAGGATCTTCGCGCCCGGTACGAGAACCGGCTCTTGGAATGGCAACAGGAGAAACAGACCGCCCGCGAGGTATTCCAGCAGGAGATGCAGCGCTCGCGCGCCAGGGCGCTGAGTGAACTCGATGCCGGTCTTGCGGCAGAGCGCGAGAAGTCGCGGGCAGTGGAGAAACGCCGCTTGCGCGAACGGGAGGAACTTCAGGACAGGAAGGCCCTGGAACTGGGGGCGCGCTTTGCCACCCGCCTCGTGGTGGAGACTGCAGGCCCGGACACCGAATCACGGATCCTGGATCTGCTGAACGCCGGGCTGGAGGCGCTGCCGGAGGGACGGCGCGCCGCGTTGCGGCACGCCGTCCGCAACACCGGGGCCGTTGTGCGCGTCGAGAGCGCACACGCCCTGTCGGCCGGGCAGCGGAGGGCACTGGAGCGTGCGGTTCACGGACTGCTGGGGGAGGGGGTTCGTTCCACTTACCATGAGAACCCGGACCTAATCGCGGGACTGCGCCTGTCCGTCGGTGACTGGTCGGTTGGCGCCAATCTGCGCGACGAACTGCAGGGCTTCGTGGATACGGCCCAGCAACCCGGCTGATAACGGCATCGGGATCTTCAATACATCGCGACGAGACCGTTTGCGCGACATCAAGTTCTGACAGGATTTTGCGGGAACCCGGCGGAGATTTGTTCTAAGCTGAAGCACCGGGCTGGTGGAGTCGTTTGCAACCACGATAAGCGGTTGAGGACGATCACCGGCCACGTGGTTCGTGGCCGACTCCGGCCCTGAATGAACTTTTTACATAACCCGGCGTGTCGTGTCAGCCTTTCATGGGCGTCCGGCGCCGTGGTTCAATAAGCGGTAAATTTTTTGATCGCGCGATTTCGCCTGGGCGCCAGCTGCTGGGATCGCGCAGATCGGGGACACAAGGGAGAAACATCGATGCATGAGATCGCAATTGGTCAGAGCGGCTTCTGGATCGCGGTATTACAGATCATCGCCATCGACATCCTGCTTGGCGGTGACAATGCCGTGGTCATCGCGCTCGCAGTGCGGCGCCTGCCCGAGAAGCAGCGGAATCAGGGCATCCTGTGGGGCGTGTTCGGCGCCATTGCGCTGCGCGTTGTGCTGATCTTTTTCGCATTGCAGTTGCTTGCGCTGCCCTTCCTCAAGGTTGTTGGCGGCGTGTTGCTGTTGTGGATCGGCATCAAGTTACTACAGCCCGAGGATGCCGATGCTCACGGGTCGGTCGATGCACCCAAGCATCTGCTCGGTGCCGTCAAGACCATTGTCATCGCCGATGCAGTGATGAGTCTGGACAATGTCATCGCCGTGGCCGGTGCGGCAAAGGGCAATATGACACTGGTCGTCTTTGGTATCGCGGTCAGTATTCCGATCATCGTCTTCGGCAGCAAACTCGTGCTCTGGCTGATGGATCGCTACCCGATCGTGATCGCCATCGGTGGCGCGCTGCTCGGCTGGATCGCCGGTGAGATGCTGATTACGGACAATGTGGTCGAGCCATTGGTGCATGGCGCCCCGGGTTGGATCCATTACGCCTCCGCGGCGGCCGGCGCGTTGTTCGTCATCATCGTCGGTATGGCGCTGGCGCGGCGCAAGAAACCCGAAGTACTCCCACTGGAGGAGGTCGCGGCCGGTCACCATGGTTCAGGCGACCAGAAAGACGACGGCTGAGCCTGCGCAAAGATAAAGACGAGGGAAGGCAAGATGACCAAGGTACTGATACCGATCGATGGCTCCGAGTTCTCGGATCGAGCAGTTTCCTACCTGGTGGAGCAGTGTACTACCGGGGGGGCGCCCGATGTCCATCTGCTCAATGTACAGATTCCGATCGAATCCGGCCACGCGCGAATGTTCGCGACACCGGAGGAGATCGAGGCCTATCATCGAGACGAAGGCATGAAGGTATTGAAGCCCGCCATGGATCGGCTTGATACAGAAAACATTCCCTATTCCTACCATGTGCTCGTCGGCCATACGTCCCAGACCATCGCCCGTTATGCCGAGGAAGAGAAATTCGACAAGGTCATCATGGGTACCCATGGCAGGTCCGGACTGACGCACCTGCTGCTTGGGTCCGTGTCGCAGAATGTCCTGCGACACGTGAAAATACCGGTGGCATTGGTCAAGTAGGTCGTTGTGCAGGGTCTCCCGCAACTATCGGAACAATCGGGTCCGGAGTTCGGTGTTGCCCCCGGAGGGATGGGTTGGACAATCCTTGTCTTTGGATAGATACTCAAAACAGGACATAGTATGAGGTTCTCCATGCAGTGGCTGGTTCCAGTGGCGATGGGTTTATGGGCTGTGGTGACCTGGGCTCACGGTCAGGACAGGGAGCGAGAAAGAGAACGTCAGAGGATCACCGCACTTTACGTCAACCCCTTCCTTTCGGCCTGCGAAGACCTGCAAGGCCGCATCTACAAGATTCTGGAGCTCGATGGACTGGATGCTCTCCGGGAACGATACCCGGATGGCTGTTATGCCGAAGAGACCCTGTATCTCATCGTACGCTATTTCGGCTGGTTGTCCGCCGTTACCCGCTATGGGCCCTATACCCAGGATCCCGTGGTGATCGAACACAGCAGAAAAGCGCGTCGGACCTTCTCCACAACGTCTTCGGGGCATCCTGTCGGTGCCTTCAACATATTCGTCCCCGAGCAGAAGGCGCTGGGCAAGATCGTGATGCACACCATGGAGGGTGAGCATGGGCACGAGTTCGATACCATCTCCTATTACGAATTCAAGGAGCATCTGGGGAAGTCACCCCTCAAGGAGAGCCATTCCGTCAAGCAAAGCCTCGATGCATTGCGCAACGCCAGGAGCGCGAGCGATATTCCCGGTCGTGCAAGGCTGGCTGAGGCCCAAGGCCACATCGTGGATCTGCTGAGTTATCTGGAAGAGCGCGAGGGATACTCCCTGTTCGAGGGCAAGCGGAAAAAATGCTCGGAGGCCGCGAAACTGCAGGCCCCGGTCAGCAGCATGCGGACGCGACGCCGCGGGGCCTGATGCGATTGAGATCAGCAGCATGCTGACATAGCGCATGCCGATCGATCTCCCAGACCACGGTCCAATGGCGCGCCAGTCGCGCTGGGTCGACCGCTATCATTTTGGATTGCGCATCAGCCAGCGCGGCAGCGTGACTGCGGTGGGTGACGGGATCGCCTGGGTTACGGGTCTGCCGTCGGCGGCCATCGACGACGTGCTGCATTTAGAGGATGGCAGCCTTGCCCTGGTGTTCGATCTGACTATCGATCGCGTGGGCGCCGTACTGTTACGGCAGTCACCGGCCCTGACGGCGGGAACCTCGGCCTTCCTCGCTCGCGAAGCGCTCGGTGTGCCGGTGGGCGAGGAACTGCGCGGGCGTGTCATCGATCCCCTGGGTACGCCGCTTGACGGCAGGCCACCGCCGGAACCCGCGACGCGCCAGTGCCTGGAGGCCAGATCCCCGCCGGTCACGGCACGCGATTTCGTCAATTCCCCGCTTTACACAGGCATCAAGATTCTCGATACGCTGATCCCGATTGGCAAGGGGCAGCGACAGCTCATCATCGGCGATGAAGGGCTGGGTCGCAGCGCGCTGGCCATCGACACGGTAATCAATCAGCGGGGCCAGGGAGTCGACTGCATCTACGTCCTCATCGGACAGAAGCGTTCCACCGTGGTCGGCACCGTGGAGTTACTGCGTCGTTTCGGCGCCCTGGACTACACCACCGTGGTGGTGGCCGAGGCAAGCGCCCTGCCCGGGATGCAGCATCTCGCGCCCTTCGCCGGTTGCGCGATCGCCGAATACTGGATGCAGCATGGTCGTCATACCCTGATCGTGTACGACGATCTGTCCACCCACGCGCGCACCTATCGGGAACTTTCGTTGCTACTGCGTCGCCCCCCCGGGCGCGAGGCCTACCCGGGCGACGTGTTCTCCGTGCACGCCAGGCTGCTGGAGCGAACCACCTGCCTGAACGCGGCCTCGGGCGGCGGCACCATGACGGCGTTGCCCATCGTCGAGACCAGCCAGGGCGAGATCGCGGCCTACATCCCGACCAATCTGATCTCCATCACCGACGGCCAGGTGTATCTGGACAGCAGGCTGTTCGATGCGGGATTCCGGCCGGCCATCGATATCGGCAAGTCCGTCTCGCGCATCGGCGGCGCCGCCCAGCATCCCCGTATCAAGGCCGAGGCGGGGCGGATGAAACTGGACTACCTGCAGTTTCTGGAACTCGAGGTGTTCACCCGGTTCGGCGCGCGTCTGGAGGCGTCGATGGAACGGGCCATCCAGCGTGGAAATCTGCTGCGCGATATCCTCAAGCAGGACCGCCTGGCGCCATTGCCAGCCGTCTTTCATCTCGCCTGGCTGGTGGCCTTCAACGACGGTCTGTTCGACACACATGAGCCGGATGGGATCCCTGCGGTCATGGCGCTCCTGGGAAAGCGGGTAGCGGGCTCGGACCTGACCCTGGAAAGTCCGCGTGAGGATTGGGTGCGCGCCCTGTCGGCCTGGCTGCATGAAGTCCCGGGAGAGTCGAAATGACGCAGCGGCGCCTGCTGGAGCAGCGCCTGGCCGGTTTGGGCGAGATCGGGGAGATCATGCGCAGCATGAAAATCCTCGCCTACATGGAGACCCGCAAACTGGGTCGCCTGATCGGGAACCAGCGGGCCGTGGCGCGGCAGATCGACACGATTGCCGCCGATTTTCTGGCCTTTTACCCCGATGTGTTGCCTGTCGGCACGTCGTCGCACCGGGTGTTTCTGCTGATCGGGTCCCGGCGCGGGTTCTGTGCCGATTTCAACGAGCGCCTGGACTCGGGGCTGCGGCGCGCGCTGGCCGCGCCCGGTGACGGATCGATCATCGCCGTGGGGCGCAAGCTCTGCCTGCGGCTGGAGGAGAAGGGCGTCGGGTTCAGTGCGGGCCTGGACGGCGCCGATGTCGCCGAGGAGATCCCGTCGGTGATGCGCGCCATCGTCACCGCACTCGACGCCCTGCAGGCTCGTCATGGTCACGTTGCGCTGACGGTGCTGAGCCACCGGGCAGGCGAGGACGGACCGCGATCACAGCGTTTGCTGCCACCCTTTGAGGCGCACCGCGGTGCGCCGAAGGGTCATGCGTTTGCGCCGATTCTCAATCTCACACCCAGGGATTTCCTGCTTGGTCTGGGGGAGCAATACTTGTTTGCCGCGCTGCACGAGTTATTGTACGAGTCGCTGCTTGCGGAGAATGCACGTCGCATGCGCCACCTCGAGGGTGCGGTCAATCACCTGGAGGACCGTGCGGAAGAGATCCGGCGCAGGGTCCATGGTCTGCGTCAGGAGGAGATCATCGAGGAAATCGAGGTGATCCTGCTCAACAGCGCGGGACTGGACGAGCCGTCCGCTGCGCGTCCCGGAGCGAAGCGCGACTGAAGCTCAAACCGCCGTCTGGTCCTGGTCGGGATGGTTTTCGATCTCTTCGTAGACGTCGCTCGAAAACCGGGGGGAGCAGATAGCCAGAAACACCAGGTCCCCCGGACCGATGTTGGAGATCCGTTGGCGGCACATCGCCGGTATCAATACGACATCGCCGGCGGATACCTCCGTTGGCGAAAGGTCCCCGATCTCCACGCGGCCATTGCCCTCCAGGATGATATAGCGTTCCACGGTGCCCGCGAGGCGATGCCAGCGGGTCGTGACACCGGGCTCGACGCGGGCCCGTGCAATGGACAGGTCGGGATCGTCAGCGGTGTTCGAAAGCTCGGTGATATGGCAACCCTCGGAAGTGTAGAACTCCCGGGTGCTGTCTGCATGCCTGATCTGTTCCCTCACGGGAGCCCCGCGGTGAGACGATCATCGGGCAGGAAACCGCGCGAACGTGCCCGGGATGCCTTCCCGGGCACGTTGAATGTCATCTGCTCGATGGTACGTGATTGCCTCGGGAGTGCACCAAAGCCGGGCAAAGGTCACCTCACAACGCAGGAACGGGTACGGCTGCAGTCCCACCTGCAGATTTGCCTGGCAGGCAAGTTCGCACTGAGATCCCAGCCGGCGAAGATGCCCCCTCTGCGGAACCATCCCTGTCTCCGGGCGTGTTGTCGTCCCGGTGTCTAGACGACGATGACCGAGTTATCGCCTCCACCGACCGGTGTCGGGATGTACTTGTCGGCCTCCCAGTCGTTTTCCCAGCGGTGGTTGTCGATCAGGTACCTGAACTGGTATTCCGCGTCTCGCGGGAGATCGACGGTGACGGTGAAGGAACCGTCCTTGCGCTTTTTCATGGGCGTCGATTCCACGTCCCAGTTATTGAAATCGCCCGTGAGGGAGACTTTGTTTGCCGGGCCGATTGCGGCGACGGGGAGGTCGAACGTGACCTTGCAGACGGGTTTGGTCTTGAGGTAGCGCTTTTTCATCAGACGTATCCTGTTTGGTGGTTTTTTCGGTACGGGATTCTTGATGCTGGATGGCTCCGCCCCTGCGGGACTGGAGGGGCCGTCGCCGGACACTTCAAGGAATTTTTCAGGTTGTGGGGTTAATCGCTGATTGTGATCAGAATATTTTACCTCAACTCCGGCGCAGGTGATTCACGATTACCGTCGCACGGCAGGTTTTCCCTCGAACGGGGTCGAACTATTTTACTGTTGTCCTAACACAGAAGACGGGCGAAAAGACAAGCAAGATGGTATGGCAATTGACAGAAATCGCCTAAAGTCCCTGCACCGGAATACCGGGCGTTTCGCGCTACAGCAGGCGAAACATCAATACACTCCATTGTGGCAGATTGAGTTGGATTCGCCCGTCGGCCCGGGTGTCGGGCTCGTAGAAAGCGTTCCCTGCACCATCCCAGCCCCCGAAGGCCGCATCCTGGGTACAGAGTATCTGGGTCCATCGGCCCTGTTGACCACCCGTGTCCACGCCGTAACTGTGATTGCCGAAGTCGCCGTCCCCCAGGTTGACCACCGACAGCACCAGGTTGCCGTCCCGCCAGCGCTTGAAGGCGAGCACACCGTTGTGGTGATCCTCGTGGCAGATGATCATATCGTCGCTGCGCAGCGCGGGATTCTGCCGGCGGGTCTGGTTGGCGGCCGTCACCAGACGCCGCATCTCCATTCCCGGACCATCGCCCGCGACGGCCCAGTCGAACCGGTGGTCCCCGCGGCGGTCCTTACCGTCGTGCCAGTAACCCCAGGCCACGCTCGGGGCGCCCATGTGGCACTCCGAGCCCATGAACAGCAGGGGGTTGCCGGGCATGGCGACATTGAGGGCCCAGGCCGCCCGGCATTTGGCGCGCGCCAACCAGTCGTCGCGGCCGCCGAACTGGTCGATCAGGTAGCGGTGGCGGCGATCCCAGTCGTGCAATCCTTCCTCGGCGTCCCCGTTCTCCTGGTCTCCGCAATCATCGTGTGAACCCAGCGTGTACTTGACCAGGTTCCAGGACGCGTCGAAACCGTCCCAGCCAAGGAAGGACTTCACGCGGTGCACCGGCCGGTCACCCGACAGCGCACGTTGACATTCATGGTGCGAGCGGGCAAACCAGGTCGCGCTGAAGTTGCCGGTGGTCGTGATCCATGGATCCGCAGGCAGATGCTCGGCGACGATGTACTTGTCCGGGTATCGATCGCGCAAGCGCCCGATCACTACCGCGAGGTCATTGCCGTCGATGTATCGGGTGGCGTCGAGGCGCAGGCCGTCCGCACGGAAGTCGTCGAAGTACATGCAGGCGTTTTCGAAGAAGAAGTCCTTCACCTCCTGCTTCCACCAGGCCGGACCCCGGCCCCACGGTGTGATCTTGCCGCCGTCGAAATAGATCCCGCCCTGACCGAGCGGCTCGGACCCGTCGTAAACCCAGAGCACGTTGTCCTGGGGCCCCGCATGGTTCCATACCAGGTCGAACAGGACCGCCAGGTCCGCGGCGTGGGCCATGTCGACGAAGGCGCGCAGGTCCCGGGGACTGCCGTAGGCGGACTCGGGGGCAAAGTAGGCGCCGGGGTTGTATCCCCAGGAGCGGTCCGCCGAAAACTCCTGTACGGGCAAGGGCTGAATCGCACTGAATCCCAGCTCGCGAATGTAGCCGAGTTTCTGCGCGGCATCCCCGAAACCGGCGATCGGGTCGTCCGTGAGACCGTCGTTGCGTCCCGCGAAGGACCCGACGTGAAACTGGTAAATCAGAAAGTCCTCGAACCCGGGGGTGCGGAAAGGTACCGGCACGGTTTCGTTCGGGTGCGGCACGATTGACGCATTCTGATTGTGGGGCATATGACGCGTAAGGCCCGAGTGAATGACGTCCCGTGCCGCCGGATCCAGCTTCTGCTGTGTTACGCCCTGAAAGGCAATGTCGTACCGGTACAGTGTCCCGGGCGAGACACCCGCGACACTCGTGCGCCAGTATCCCGAATTGTCCCGGGTCAGGGGTACCACCCGGCTGGACCGGTTCGAGTCCCAAAGCGCACCGGTCTGCAGCAGGACCCGCACATCGTCTGCGTTGGGGGCCCACACCCGGAAGGTGTGCCCTCCGTTTTCTTCCCATGCGCCGATCGTCTGGTTCAGCATCGTGGTCACCTCGTCCGGTACACCCCGGGATTTCCTGTCGGGACTGGAGTATAGGGTGATGATGCGGTTGGCGCGTGATATGCGTGTGACAGTGCACAAACCTCATCGAGGTTGATGCGGGCAAAGCTGCGCGACCAGGGTCACAGGCGACCGGACAGGCTCCTGGAGGCCGGGTCCATGCCTCCGGAGGCAGGTTTTCAGGTTGACTTGGCGTTCAACGGACGGCATCTTGCTGGGGGTTTTTGGGGCAGATACTCGGGGTGCTGGCAAGGATGCGTGATCGATTACTGGCAATTCGCTGGGCTTTGGCCCGTGTTGCGTTCGTCGTCTATGTTGTCTTTTCCGTAGCGACGCTGGTGGGTGGTTTCCTCTCGGCGCCGTTGATGACCTGGTACTTTCTCGGTGACTGGCGTTTCTGGCGCCATTGGCGGACCGCCAGCGGGCTTTTCCCCCACGCACTGCGCCTGACAGCGATGATGCTGGGTCACAGTCGCGCCTTTATGTTCTCGGTTCCGCTGGCCAGTCCGCCGAGTTCGGTACCCGATCCGTCGGTCGCGGTTCCCCGCAGCGACTGGTCTCATGGCGATTCCTGCGGCAGTTGTACGAGTTGCTGCGAGCCGGGTGGTCATGTCTGCCCGCTGCTCGATCAGGAACAGGGCCTTTGCCGGGGCTACAACAGCTTCTACTGGCGCTATTTCAATTGCGGTCGTTATCCCTCGGTGACGGAGGAAATCCACTTTTACGACTGCCGCAAGTGGGCACTGACGATCTCCGGTCAGACGGGTCCCGCCGCGCTCGACGATTTGCCCACACTGTCTGCAGGGGGTGCAGCACTGGCACGGCAGGCATCCTGTGCATGCGGGAATTGCGCGGGGAACTGCACGCCCGAAACAGACCTGCTGACTCAGAGTTCCTGAAGTCATCTCCCCCCGGCGGCGGGAATGCACAACAGATCCGGCCGGACGACGTGGTTCACACCGTCGGGCAGCACCGGCTCCGATACCGGCACGTGATGGCATACATCCGGATAGAGATGGAGGGAGAAGACCCCGCGTTGCAGAAGGACAGAAAATACATCGAGGAACTGACCCGTGAACTCCTGGAGGACTTCGCGGAAGATCCGCAAGCGGTGCTCAACGAACTGGACGGGCACATTGCCGCCATGCAGGCGGGCGCGCGCCCCGGCACGGAGACAGGGGGCGGCGATGCGCGATACGAGACCCGGCAGGAACCGGCGCCTGGCCCCGAACCCGGTGCGGTTCGGCAGTGGAAGCAGATGCTCGAGGGGAGTGTCCTGAGCTATTCAA
>JAYENI010000102.1:0-12091 GCA_034722015.1 Pseudomonadota bacterium | reverse complement strand
CCCCGTCGACCGGGGCAAGGCTCGAAAGGATGCGTTTGCGGGCCTCATGGACGGGAAGCGACCGCGGGTCGGATTCGTCCATGCAGCCCTTTTCGGATTCGGTCGAGATATTGTTCATTGGCAGACAGGGGCAGGCGAGGCCGTGAATCGATAGTGCAGGATTCTAACGGCTTGGCGACCGGGATACGACGGGGACGTTGATCCGCAGGCAAACCGGTGGCGTCACGGTTCCGCGAAACGTTGTCCGGACTTCAATCTTGCGGACCGGTTGCCCCACCGGTTGCGCGATCGATCAGCCCGGGCAGATTGTCCCAACCTGCATCGGGAGCGAATCGCGCGCCGCGGGACTGCTCCAGGGATTCGAGTCGCCCCCGGAGCCGATCGATTCCGGCCTCGCGCAGGTACCGTATCGGTCCACCCAGAAACGGCGCGAATCCGGTGCCGAACACCACGCCGGCATCGAGCGCGTCCGCTGATTCGACAACGCCTTCCCGCAGGCAGGCCAGCGATTCGTTGACCATGCGCAGGACGAGCCGGTCGCGAAGTTCGTCCGGATCGGCGTCGTACCGCTTCGGGCCATGGAGCACCGGCCGGCCCTTGCGGTATCGATAGAATCCCTCTCCGGTCTTCCTGCCCAGTTTTCCGGCGTCTACGAGTTCTCTCAGTCGTTGGGGGATTTCGAATCCGTAGGCCGATGAGAGGTTTTCCGCCACGTGCAATCCGATGTCCAGGCCAACGGTGTCGGCGAGCTCGACCGGCCCCATCGGCATGCCGAACACCTTGGCAGCGCGATCGACCACGGGGGCCGGGATGCCCTCGGAAACCATCGCCGCCGCCTCCAGCAGGTAAGGCAGAAGGATCCGGTTGACCAGAAACCCGGGTGAACTGCTCACCTTCAGGGGTAGCTTGTCGATCCCCCGGGCGAACGCCAACGCCTTGTCCAGGGTGTCCCGGTGCGTTGTCGGCCCGTGGACGATCTCGACCAGCGGCAGCTTGGCGACCGGATTGAAGAAATGCAGGCCAACGAGCCGACCCGGGTCATCCAGGTCCGCGGCGAGCGCCTCGAGCGGGATGCTGGAGGTGTTGGTGGCGATCAGGGCGCCCTCCCTGGCTCGGGTAAGGATATCGGCGAATAGCGCCTTTTTCGCATCCAGGTCTTCAAAGATCGCCTCGATGATCACGTCCGCGCTGCTTGCTCCGTGTCCGGGGACGTCCGGTATCAGGCGATCGAAGGCCTCGGTCACCAGACGGGGCGACTTCAGCCGTCGCCCGAACAGCGCCGAGGCGCGCTTCACCGTTGCCCCGAGCGCCTCGGGATTGCCGTCCTGTATCGTGACGCGAAGGCCCTGGAGTACGCACCATGCCGCAATGTCTCCGCCCATGATCCCGGCCCCGACGACGTGGACGTGTCGCGGCTTGAAGGCGTCCCGGTCGGCGGCGGCCTTGAGGTCTTCCTGCAGGAGGAAAAGTCGCACGAGGTTCCTGGCCGTCGCTGTCGTGCTGAGTTCGGCGACGGACTCGGCCTCCTGTTCGAGCCAGCAGCGCGTGTTTGCGCCCGCGCCCTCCCACAGGTCGATGAGGGCAAAAGGGGCGGGGTAGTGTCCGGGATCAATCCTGGACCGGACCTTGCGTCGAAGGACGGCGGCGACCACGGGTCGCAGCGCGGCGCTGCCCGCCAGGCGCTTCATGAAGCCGGAATCATGCAGCCGGGGCCGCGTACGGATCATGTCCTCGGCGGCTTTACGCAGGTAGCGCTTTGGCACGCAGACATCGATCAGTCCCATCTTCAGGGCGGTCCGGGACGTGATGTTTCGTCCGCTCAGCATCAGGTCCATGGCGGCAGGCGCCCCGATGGTCCTGACAGAGCGCAGCGACCCGCCGTAACCGGGGTGGATCCCGAGACGGACCTCCGGAAACCCCAGTCGCGTGCCCGTTTCGTCGAGCGCCACGCGGTAGTCGCACGCCAAGGCAAGTTCCAGGCCACCGCCGACGCAGAAGCCGTGAATCAGCGCCAGGGTCGGACAGGGCAGGGACTCGATCCGGTCCATCAAATCCTGACCCCGCCGTACGAAGGCGAGTGCGGTGTCCCGCCCGTCGAGTCCGGTGAACTCGTTGACGTCCGCGCCCGCCAGGAACCCGTTGGGTTTGCCCGAACGGATCACGACGCCGAGTGGCGGGTCGGCCGCCAGCTCGTCGACGATCCCCGCGAGCGCCTCGATGACCTCGCCGGAAAGCACGTTCGTACCCCGACCGGCGACATCCAGCGTCACCCATTCGATGCCGCTCGCGTCCCGTTCCCGTTGCCAGTGTTTCCCGCTCATGCCCCGTCCGAGACGTTTTCCATCAACAGGGCGCCGCCCTGGCCGCCTCCGATACAGATCGACGCCATGCCGAGACGGCCCCGTTCGCGTTTCAGTACCTCGGCAAGATGCAGGACGATCCGGGCACCGCTGGCGCCGACGGGGTGGCCCAGACTGATGCCACCGCCGTCCACGTTGAGTCGATCTGCGGGCACTTCGCCGAGGGGCTCCTCCAGACCCAGTACCTCGCGGCAGTACCGGGGGTCCTTCCAGGCCGAGCGGCAGGCAAGGACCTGGGCCGCGAAGGCCTCGTTGATCTCCCAGTAGTCCACGTCACGAAGCCCCAGTTCCCGCTCCCGAAGAATGGGCGTGGCGGCGTGAACCGGGCCCATACCCATCTCGGCGGGGTCGAGCGCCGCCCAGCGGGTGTCGAGTATCCGGGCCATCGGCTTCAGTCCGTAGCGGGAGACGGCCTCTTCACCCGCGACGATTATCCACGCCGCACCGTCGGTGACCTGGGCGCTGTTCCCGGCGGTGACGTTCCCGTAGGGTTTGTCGAACACGGGTTTCAGGGCCGCAAGCCTGTCCATCGAGGTGTCCGCCCTGAGTCCGTCGTCCGAGGCATAGTTGTTCCCCTCGCGATCGAACAGCGGCGAGATCTCGGCGAGGTGCCCGGCCTTGCCCGCCGCGTCGAGACGCCGGTGGCTCTCCAGCGCGAATGCATCCATTGCCTCCCTTTCGATGCCGAAGCGGTAGGCCAGGATCTCTGCCGTCTGTCCCATGCTGATACCGGCCACGGGATCGCGCAGCCCCTTGAGGAGACCGATGACCGGCGCCAACCAGGCCGGCCTGAGGCGCCCCAGGCCCCGAATCCGCTCCACCGGACCTCGGGATCGGCGCCATTCGGATAACCACCGAACCATGTCGTCGCTGAACAGGATCGGGGCATGGCTCATGGCTTCGACGCCACCGGCGAGTACCAGCCCGGAGCGGCCGAGCCGGATGTTGCGCTGGGCCGCGTCGATCGCCTGCAGTCCGGATGCGCAATTGCGCTGCACGGTCCAGGCGGGCACGCGGTCGCCGCAGCCCAGTCGCAGCGATGCGACGCGGGCAATGTTCGCCTCGTCGGGACCGGGCGCCACGCACCCCAGGATGACCTCATCGAAGTCCTCGGGCCCGAAGGGTTGTCTCAGCAACAGCGCGCGGGCGGCCTGTACGGCCAGTTCGGCCGCCTTGAACGGGCCCGGCCCGCCGCGCATCTTGAGAAAAGGCGAACGGGCGCCGTCTATCAGATAGACGGCTCGATCGGAGGGCGCTAATTCGCGGGATGGGGTCATGGGGAGTCACACCGACTCGTGCCGGCTCTGCCTTGGGAATCTGTTCTGCCTAATGAAGGATAGACAAAAAAGCGCTGCGGGATCGCCGTGCCCGCGTTAGCGGCGCCCAACCCATTGACGGGGGCTTGCCCGGTTCGATGTTGATGTCCCTCGGGGAAGGAGGCCTAATGTGTGTTTGGCAACCAACGCCCGAACAGTGATCGGATCAGGCCCGTACCTGCCCGCATGCTTCCGTCCAGGGGTGGCGCATTTTGTGCTGGCGTGGCGGATGCGGGGGGGGCGCTGTCTTTTTCGAAGTCGGATTCATCCTCCCAGGGCAGCTTGCGATACACCGCGAGTTCGTCGACCGCGAACAGCGGGTACTTGATGATCTCGAAATATGGGGAGTAGTCGAAGTCGGCGGGGGCAAACAGTTTTGCATTGCGTTCGCGCAGGTTCATGCTGGCCTGGCCGTCCTTGATCATGAGCGGGAGGATCGGAAAGTTCACCTCGTGAAACGCCTCGGCGATCATCGTGGAGCAGACCGTGTGGGTCGGTGCGCCGCTGTTGTGTTCGAACAGGCTGGACCGCCATCGGCGCGGCAGCAGACCGTAGAACGGAAAGAGGAATCGCGCCAGGTCGAGCAATTGCCTGACATCGTACTTGAGCGTCAGGCAGGATACGCAATACCGTACGACGTTGGTCGCGTCCGCGTGGGAAAGTCCCTTGGGGCGGCAGATCCGGATGTGGTAGCCGGCGTATTTGCTCAGGGGGGCCACCACGGTACCCGATTCCAGAAGGGACTCGATGATCAGTGGCTCGTCTCCGGGATCGCAGTCACAGTGCCAGGTGATGTAGTCGCGCAGTTCCGGGTTTTCGATGTCGTGGATACGACCCACGTACAGCGCCGCGTGGGTCCAGTTGCTAAAGGTGACGGTTTTGATGATTCCACTAACGCGACTGCGGCCCTCCACGAGCACCACGTCCGCCGGGCGGATCTCGTGACGCATCCGCTCATAGTCTGAAAGATGCGGCGTCAAGCCGCCCAGATCGCCGGTCAACCAATGTGTGACACCACGCCAGATCCAGTCTCTCGTCCTGGTGATCATATACCCTCTCCCTGGATCGCAACGGCTGATCTGCTGATAACCATGGTTATAGACCATAGACCTGTAACCTTTATGCGGGTGTGATAAACGTCACGTCGCAGGTCGGTCATACTCCGCGCCTGCGACAGGCGGACGCGGTTGCCTGTTACTGACTGGGTGGCCGAAGGTGGTATTTCAACTTGTTGATATGATTTGAGAAAAATATCCAGCCAGGGTGTTGCTACACACGCCGGGCCAGGTGTTCGGCGATATGGTCCAGGGCGCGGACCATCGCGTCGTGCGGCGTGTAGAAATGGGGTGAAAACCGCACACCGCCACCTCGGTGGGCGCAGAGGACCCCCTGGCGCATCAGGTGACGGTACAGTGA
Source organism: Pseudomonadota bacterium (assembly GCA_034722015.1). GTDB lineage: Bacteria > Pseudomonadota > Gammaproteobacteria > JAJDOJ01 > JAJDOJ01 > JAJDOJ01. The sequence continues at coordinate 6,999 of JAYENI010000102.1, read as the reverse complement.
GCGACCGTCATCGCCGGGCACACGAAAGGTAACGATCCCGGCGCGTTTTCCCGGATCAGACGCTGTAACCGTCTCGACGCCCAGGGCCTGCAGTTCGCCGTATAGAAAGGAAACGTTTGCGGAGATGGCGCGGGATACGGCGGGGATACCTGTCTCCTCCAGCAGCGAAAGGCTGGCCTGAAGCGCGTGCGCGGCGAGCAGGTTCGGACTTCCGCATTCGAAACGCCTCGCGTCTGCTGCGGGCGCCCAGTCCGTTCGCTGGTAGTCCTGCTGCTCTGCCAGCATGTGCCAGCCGAACTGGTTCAATCTCACTCGGGGACGTTGTTCGGGTGAACAGTAGAAAAATGCGAGTCCTTCCGGCCCCAGCATCCATTTGTGCCCGTCCGCCATCGCGAAATCCGCGTATATCTCCGCTACGTCGAATGGAAATGCACCGATACTCTGGATGGCGTCGACGCAGAACAGGATGCCCCTCTCCCGGCAGGCCAGGCCGAGTCGCCGGAGGTCCATTCGATAACCGGTGTCGTACTGCACCGAACTGACCGAAAGCAGCCGGGTAGAACCGTCGATCGCCTGCAGCAGGGCCTCTTCGGGCGGGACCGTCCCGTACAGGTCTACCGGGCGCGCCTCGATGCCGAAACGTGGCGCAAGCGATTCCCACACCACGCGGTTCGAGGGAAATTCCTGACGGCCGAAGACGATGCTGTCGCCGGCGCGCCAGTCGATCCCGTAGGCCACGACGGACAGCGCCTCCGAGGTGCTTTTCATGAGTGCGATGTCATCGGCGGATTCGGCGTTGACCAGGCGCGCCATGGCCTCCCGAAGGGACTGTTCTGTCTCCAGCCATTTGCCGTAGTGACGCGATCCGGACACCAGGTTTTCCCTGGCGAAACACTCGACCGCCGCTACGGTGCGGCGTGGCCAGGGACCCACGGCGGCGTGGTTGAGGTGGACGATTTCCAGCGGGAACTCGGGATGGGGGTTGATCATGGATATAACGGACGGGGTCTCGTGTACTAAGGCGATTGCCGGAAAATGACATACCAGATTGCGCCGGCTTTTCGTTCGTCATCAAGGCGCGACAACAGGCGCATAGTCGAACTATGGAACGGTTGTCGCAACACAGAGGACGGATGAAAAAACAAGCAAGATGGTATGTCATTCGACAGAAATCGCCTAAGGCGATTGCCGGACGACTGGCCGCATAGCGGTACCCGATGCCGGTACTGCTCCGGCTCAGGCGGCGCGGTGCTCCCTAATCGCGATCTCGTATAGGTCCACGTAGTTGCCAGCCCGTCGTTGCCATGAAAAATCCGTTTTCATGCCACGTCGCTGCAGGTCCTGCCACGTATTCGGGTCCCGCTCGAGCGTGAGTGCTCGCTTTACAGCCAGCAGAAACGCCGTTTCCGTGGGGTCGATAAAAGTGACGCCGTTGGCGGTACCGGCGGAAAGGTTGTCCCCGGTGGCGTCGATCACGGTGTCCGCGAGGCCCCCCGTCGCCCTCACGACGGGAACCGTTCCGTATCGCAGACTGTACATCTGGTTCAACCCGCAGGGCTCGAACCGCGAAGGCATGAGGAACATGTCGGAGCCGCCCTCGATCAGGTGAGCCAGGCCCTCGTCGTAGCCGATGTGGACCGCGATCCTGTCGGGGAACCGTGCGGCCCATTCGCTGAGCGCCGACTCGAGCGCCGGGTCACCGCTGCCGAGGAGGGCGAGTTGCACGGGAAGCCTGGTCAAACCCGGCATTGCTTCGAGGATCAGGTCGACACCCTTCTGCTCCACCAGCCGCCCGACCATGCCGAGCAGAGGCAGTTGCGGTCGCTCGGGCAGGCGAAATTGCTTGCGTAATGCGGTCCGGTTGATGTGTTTTTTCCCGAGGCTTTCTGCGTCGAAGTTCGCTGTCAGGTGCGGATCGGTGGCGGGGTCCCAGGCGTTTTCGTCGATGCCGTTGAGGATGCCCGTCAACACTTCTTTCCGGTGGCGGAGCAACCCGTCGAGCCCGGCGCCGAAGGCCGGTGTCTGAATCTCCCTGGCGTAGGTCGGACTGACGGTGGTGATTTTGTCGGCAAAGGCGAGTCCGCCTTTCATGAATGAGAGCTTCCCGTGGAATTCCAGTGCGTCCGGCGACCACAGCCCGGGCGGCAGCTTGAGCGTCTGGAACATCGTGTCCGGGAAAAGACCCTGATAGGCGAGATTGTGGATGGTAAAAACCGTTGCGGGCCGTAGGGTCTCACCAGCGAGCAGAGCGGGTACGAGCGCAGTCTGCCAATCGTTGCAATGTATCAGGTCCGGCGTCCACCCAAGGCCCGCGCGATCGAGGGCGATGGCGACCGCTGCGCGGGAGAACATGGCGAACCGCTGCGCATTGTCCTGCCAGGGAGAGCCGTCGGGCGCGAGGTAAGGGTTCCCTTCCCGGGCGAAGTATTCCGGCATGTCGAGCAACAGCAGGGTGGTGCCGGTACCCGGCAACCGCCCCTTGAGCAGGCTGCCGCTACCGCCTTCCCTGCCCAGGCCGGATACGGTTTCGAGCCCGTCGAGGTGCTTTGTGATGCCCTGGTATAGCGGCAGCAACAGCGCGACGTCGTGCCCCAGTGCGCTCAGGGCCGGCGGCAGGCTGCCCGCGACGTCGCCGAGTCCGCCCGTCTTGATCAGGGGATAGGCCTCGCTGGCGACATAGAGCAGTTTCACGGGGGCGTCTCGATGTCCGGCGTCGTGCGACCGCTACTCGGGTATCAGCACGATCCCTCCCAGGGGAGGGAGAGTCAGGTTGAGGGACCACGGGTGGCCCATACTCGGCGTGGGTTCGGCGACCACCCTGCCCTCGTTCCCGAGGTTGGTGCCACCGAAGTAACGCGAATCCGAGTTCAGGCGCTCGCTGTAGTTTCCGGCACTCGGTACTCCGAGCCGGTAACCGGGCCGGGGTACCGGGGTGAAATTGAGCACGATGACGGCAAGGTCGTCCCCGACACGGCGCTGGTAGCTGAGTACCGATTGCTGTGCGTCATGGCAGTCGATCCACTCGAATCCACGCGCCTCGAAATCGTGTCTGTGCAGGGCCGGTACCTCGAGATACAGGCGGTTGAGTTCCGTCACCAGGGCCTGTACGCCGCGGTTGCCCGACTGCTCCAGTTCCGCCCAGTCCAGCGACGTCTCGTGGTTCCACTCAAGCCCCTGCCCGAACTCGCTCCCCATGAAGAGCAGTTTCTTGCCGGGATAGGTGTACATATAGGTGTAAAGCAGGCGAAGGTTCGCGAACTTTCTCCAGTCGTCACCCGGCATTTTCCCGATCATCGAGCCCTTTCCGTGCACCACTTCATCGTGTGAGAAGGGCAGAAGGAAATTTTCGGTGAAGGAATAGAGCAGCCCGAAGGTCAGCCGGTCGTGGTGGTAGTGGCGGTGGATGGGGTCCTTGCTCATGTAGTCGAGCGTGTCGTGCATCCAGCCCATGTTCCACTTCATGGAGAAACCCAGACCGCCGAGCCAGGTCGGCCGCGTCACCTGGGGCCAGGCGGTGGATTCCTCCGCGAACATCAGCGTGCCCGGGCACTCGCGCTGCGTCACGTTGTTGAGTTCGCGCAGGAACTCGATCGCTTCGAGATTCTCGTTGCCGCCGTATTCGTTCGGCCGCCAGTCGCCTTCTTCGCGCGAATAGTCGAGATAGAGCATCGATGCGACGGCGTCCACGCGTAGTCCGTCGATGTGAAATTCCTCCAGCCAGTACATGGCGCTGGCCAGCAGGTAGTTCGTTACCTCGTTGCGCCCGTAGTTGTAGATCAACGTGCCCCAGTCGCGGTGTTCTCCCATGCGCGGGTCTTCGTGCTCGTACAGCGGGGTGCCGTCAAAGCGTGCCAGGCCGTGGGCGTCCTTGGGAAAGTGCGCCGGGACCCAGTCGAGGATGACGCCGATCCCGTTGCGGTGGCAGTGGTCCACGAAATAGCGGAAGTCTTCAGGCATCCCGAATCGCCGCGTCGGCGCGAAATTCCCGATCGTCTGGTATCCCCAGGAAGCGTCGTGGGGGTGCTCGGTGACGGGCAGCAGTTCGATATGTGTGAAACCCAGCTGCTTGACATAATCGACCAGCCGCCTCGCCAGGGTACGGTAGTCGAGAAACTCGCCGTTCCCGGCCCGCATCCACGAACCGAGATGCACCTCGTACACGGACAGCGGCTGGTGCAGCCAGTCGCCATTGGCGCGATCACTGACCCAGGCCGCGTCCTGCCAGTCCCATTCATCGGGTGGCGGGATTTCCGAGGCGGTACTTGGACGCAGTTCGCAGAGTTGCCCGTAGGGGTCCGATTTCAGATAGATCCTGCCGTCGAAGCGGTTGCGGATCTCGTACTTGTACAGGGTGCCCGGTCCGAGACCGGGTATAAACAGTTCCCAGACCCCGCTCGCTCCTCGAATGCGCATCTGGCCGCAGCGGCCGTCCCAGTCGTTGAATTCGCCCACGACGCTCACGCGCTCCGCGTTCGGGGCCCATGTGGCGAACCGTACACCGCTGATTCCATCGACGGTGTGCAGGTGGGCGCCGAGCATTCGGTAGGCATGCCAATGGCGTCCCTCACCAAAAAGATGGAGATCGTAGTCGGAAAGCTGCGGTTCGAAGGTATAGGGATCGTAGCTCTCGTGAGCGTGTCCCTGCCTGTCGGTCCAGACGAGCTGGTACCGGGGCGGCAGCAGGTTTTCCGGGTCTCGACATTCGAAGAAGTCCGTTCCAGGGATCCGCTCCAGTTCGGGACCGCCACCGGCGATCCGAATCGTTTCGGCCCTGGGCATGAAAACACGTACCACCGGTCCTTGCGGATCATCGTGACGCCCCAGGACCTCGAACGGGTCATGATGGCGCGCCTTCAGGATTCGCTGCATTCCTTCGCTGATACCGGTGGCGGGTCTAATGTTGAAGGGTGTCAATTGGAACCTGCTTTAACCTGGGATTGTGGATATAATTCGTCACATTGATCGGCGGACCCAGATCCGGCGTGGACACGGGCCCTGATTCACGGGGAGATAATAACCAACGATGGCGGTTCTCGCCGGGACAATTGCGGAGCGCCCGACACACACCCTGACCGTCGCGCACAACGTCCATCCGCTCCCTTGCCGTGCCGCTTCGACGATATCCCCGAGTATTCTTGATCGATCGACACGAATGGAAGTCTCCACTATCGCCGAAGGGACGCTATCGAAGTCTCCCGGCACGCGGTACGGATCTCCTGTCAAATCCCGACGGCTAATGGAATCCGGCCGCCAGGCGAGCAACGTGTCGATTCGACAATGCCCCCAACCGGGGCCAGGTATCGCAACCGGCTCGCCCAGCGGAGATATGCGAATGGTCCGCGGGTGTGTCCGCTGATTTCCGTGCAATGCTACCAGAAGGCGTCGTCACAAAGAAAAACGGTTATGACACATGAAACATGAACGATCTTCTCCCCGTTTCGTCAGTGATCTCACCAAGGAGACACTGGCGCTGATTCTTGCCGGGGGCCGCGGCTCGCGCCTGGGTCCGCTGACGATGTGGCGGGCCAAGCCGGCTGTTCCATTCGGTGGTAAGTTCCGGATCATCGATTTTCCCTTGTCCAACTGCATCAATTCGGGCATTCGGCGCATTGGCGTCGCCACGCAGTACAAGGCGCATTCCCTGATAAAGCACATCCAGCAGGGCTGGGGCTTCCTGAGGGGCGAATTCGGCGAATACGTTGAGTTGCTGCCGGCCCAGCAGCGGATTGCGACCTCCTGGTACCAGGGGACGGCAGACGCCGTATTCCAGAATATCGACATCATCCGCAGCGATGAGCCCAAATACCTGCTGGTCCTGGCAGGCGACCACATCTACAAGATGGATTACGGCCCGATGCTGGCCTTTCACGTCGACAACGAGGCGGACCTGACGGTGGGCTGTATCGAGATCCCGGTGGAGCAGGCGCGAGCATTCGGCGTCATGAGTATCGATGAGTCGGGTCGTGTCGTGAGCTTCGCAGAAAAGCCGGAGTCCCCCGAGACCATTCCCGGAAGGCGGGACACCGCCCTGGCGTCCATGGGCATCTACGTGTTCAACACCGACTTTCTGATAGAACAGCTTACCAAGGATGCCGATATGCCGGGATCGAACCACGATTTCGGCCACAATATCATCCCCGGTGTGATCGATCGCTATCGGGCATATGCCTATCCTTTCAGGGACGTGCAGAAATCGCACCAGGCTTATTGGCGCGACGTGGGTACGGTGGATGCCTACTGGGCGGCGAACCTGGAGCTGATCGGGGTGACCCCGGAGCTGAATCTCTACGACGACGACTGGCCGATCTGGACCTACCAGGTACAGGCGCCGCCCGCCAAATTCGTGTTCGATGACGAGGACCACCGGGGCATGGCGCTGGATTCAATGGTCTCGGGCGGCTGCATCATCTCGGGCGCTACGGTAAGACACTCGCTCCTGTTCACCGACGTCGTGGTGAGCTCCTGGTCGGTGATTGAGGATACCGTGGTTCTGCCGGACGTCGTGATCGGGCGCAATTGCCACATCCGCAAGGCGGTGATCGACAAGGGATGCGAGATCCCGGACGGCACGGTCATCGGCGAGGATCCGGAGGAAGACGCGCGTCGCTTTCACGTGAGCGAGGGCGGGGTGACGCTGGTCGTCCCCGAAATGCTCGGGCAGAAGGCGCGCCGTGTCCGCTGAGGGCAAACTGGATGTGGTGCTGTGCTGGCACATGCACCAGCCGGATTACCGTGATCCCGCAACCGGGGCATACTGCCTTCCCTGGACGTATCTGCACGCGATCAAGGACTACGTCGACATGGCGGCGCACCTCGAGGAAGTGCCAGAGGCGCGTGCCGTCGTCAACTTCACGCCGACCCTGCTCGAACAGCTCGACGACTACGCCCGTCAGATCCGGGCATTCGAGGTCGACGGCGAGCCATTGCGCGATCCGCTGCTCTCGGCGCTCGTGTGTGAATCGCACCCGGAGGACCCACAGGTGAGGATGGAGCTGGTCC
>JAYENI010000101.1:0-2440 GCA_034722015.1 Pseudomonadota bacterium | reverse complement strand
GCGGCAGGTTCCGGACGATCCATCCGGGTTGCTGAGGCGGAAGTTTCAACTGGAGCACTACCTGCGGCGAGGTGCGCGGCCTTGATACGAAAACGACAACTGCGACTCGCGCTTCGGTTCGCGATGAGCGGTCTCTGCGTGCTCGTCCTGTTCATCTCGACCGCCGTACAAGCGGCCCTGAATGCCTGGGTGGACCGCAGCGCGGTCGCCGACGGTGAGACCGTCATCCTGACGATCGTCACCTCGGGCCAGCGCGGTGCGGAGCCGGACACGTCACCGCTGGAAGCGGATTTCGATATCCTGGGCACTTCTACCGGCAGCCAGTTCAGTATCACCAACGGTCGTGCAGAAGCGCGTACCACCTGGCGGTTGACACTGCAGCCGCGTCGCGCGGGAAAACTGACGATTCCTGCGCTGACTGTCGGCAACGAGCAGTCGACACCCATCGAAATCGATGTCGGGACTGCGAGCGGAGCGGATCAGGGAATCACCCCGGATGTCTTCGTGGAGACGCAGCTCGACACCACAACCCCGTATGTCCAGGGGCAGGTGATCTACAGGGTGCGCCTGTTTCACGCAGTCGAACTGGCCTCCGGTCGTCTGGACGTTCCGCTTCCCGGCGAGGTCCTCGCCCGTCAGCTCGGAGAGGACCAGCGCACCCACGAGGAAAGGGACGGCCGGCGCTACGCGGTAATAGAACGACGTTTCGCGCTGTTTCCGCAGGCCAGCGGGACGATCGGTCTGCCCGAACCCGTGTTTGACGGCCAGGTCCGGGAACGGCGGAGTATTCGCCCGGACACCTTCGGTCGCATCTTCGGTGGCGATCCCTTCGGCGACCTGTTCACTTCGGGAAGGCGCATCCGTGCACGCGGCGAGTCCCGGGTAATGGAAGTTCGCGGTGTCCCGGAGAGCGCACGCGGAAAGGGTTGGCTGCCGGCGCATTCGGTCTCGATCTCCGGGGCATGGTCGCCGGAAGACCTCGAGGTTCGGGTGGGTGAGCCGCTGACCCGAACGGTCACGCTCGATGCGGAAGGCCTGCTCGGCAGCCAGCTGCCCGACGTGTCGGTTGAGGCTCCCGATGGGGTGAAGGCCTATCCTGACCGCGCCGAGACGCGTAATCGCGTGTCGTCCTCCGGTGTGACGGGAGAAAGGGAGTTGAAGATCGCCTACGTCCCGGACCGTGCCGGGTCATTCACCCTGCCACCCGTCGAGGTCTGGTGGTGGGATACGCGCAATGACGGGCAGCAGCGGGCGTGGTTGCCCGAAAGGACCCTGACGGTATTGCCCGGAGTCGGACGCGATGCGGGTGACGCGCCTGGGTCGACCGCACCCGAGCCGGTGCGGCTGGATCCAGCGGACGCCGCGAGCACCCCGGCACCTGTCCCGGGTTCGACCGGCAGGACGATCCCGGCCTGGTGGATGGGGGTTCCGGTCGTGTTATGGATGGCGACACTGGTCCTGTGGTGGCGTGACCGTCGCCCCTCCGGTGAGGAAGTTCCTACATCTCCCGGTACTTTGTCGTCCGGGAAAGCCGCGCGGCAGCGGTTTCGTTCGGCCTGCAATGCGGGGGATGCGCCGGCGGCGCGCACGGCGATACTGGAGTGGGCCGGCATGCACTGGCGGGACGCCCCGCCGGCAGGGCTTTCCGCGGTGGCGGCACGAATGCCCGACCCGACATGCCGGGAGGCCCTTATCGCTCTCGACCGTGCCGTTTACGGCAATGAAACCGGCCCCTGGGACGGGGCCGTTCTTCTCAACTGCCTCGACCGCTTTCCTGACGGCAGGGTGCGGCGGGAAAAGACGGGGGCGCTGCCGGACCTGTATCCGCGCGAGGATGCGCCCCCCGGGGTATCATCTTAAGAGCAATTCACGGCCGGGTACCGGACTCAGGGGCTTCGGCGACAGGTCGATGCTCCCTGGAGCGATGCCGGGCCGACTCACCAGACACCCCATCCTGGAACCTGCGGTGTCGTACGGCGCTCCCTCCATGATCCAGCGCATGATTTTCGCACGGTGGTTGGCGTCTCCCGAGTCGCCCAGGTTCGCGAACCCGCTTACCGTGCCGTTCCAGTGGTGAAACCCGGATGGCTTCAGTACGACGAGGCTGTTCGCGGGATCGTCGCAGTTGACCCGGGTCATGAAGTTGGAGAACGCAAAGTCCTTCCAGAGCGCTTCGTCCTCGCCTTCGGGCAGTTGAAAATCGCGCAGCACGAAAATCCCGTCCGCCCGGCTCACCACGTTCCCGTTGCTGTGGCAGTGGATGCAGGACAGGGGCGTCGAGGAACGCGTGGAGGGGAAGTTGGTGGTGATCAGCGGGTAGATGTCATCGACGAAATTCAGCGATCCCAGCGAGCTGTTGCTCCACAACTGTCCCTGCACGATCTCGTTGTAGTTCGCGTGCGCGTTGCTTACCGCCAGTCGCACGCGGTAGGGGCTGCTG
>JAYENI010000100.1:0-12178 GCA_034722015.1 Pseudomonadota bacterium | reverse complement strand
GCCGGCCGCTGGGTCGTCGTCTTCCGGAGGAGTGGGGGGGGGCGCCCCCGGCGCCCCGGGGGGCCCCCCGCCGCGGGGCGCCCACGTCGCTGTCGTTCAGCTTCACGTCTGCCAAATTCCGGTCTTCCGGTAGGGTTCGACGATCTCCAGCAGGCGCACCCGCGAATCCTCGATATCCTCGGGCGCCGCCCTTGCCACCTGAGGCACATCCACGATCTCCAGGGTGTTGAGGATCAGTTTCGACATGGAATTATAGTACCGTACCCACCAGACCCCGGGGGCGGCCGCGCCGGTTATCCGGCAATCCCCGTAGCCACGCGAGAGAATGTCCACTGGTCCCGCCCGCAACGCGGTGTCGAGCCAGGCGATCTCCGCTTCCGACAGGGGCAGCAGGGTGAGATTGATGACATGGGCCACATCGCCGGGTTGATGCCTTTCCCAGTGCTCCCTCACCTCGGTCAGAACGGGCCGCGCGTTGAAGACATCGGCAGGCGGATCTTGACCCGCTGTCACTGACTCCCAGGCAACCTGCTGTCGACCGGGAAGCCGTGCCACCTGGGGGACGTCCGTCACCTCGATGAGATCGTGCGCAACCCTCCCCTCACCGTCGAGGTAGTGCGTCCGCCATACTCCCGCGAGCACGGCCTCCTGCACCCTCGCCGTGAAATCCCCGTTATAGCGAACACTGACTTCGCCCTCGCCGAGGATCTGATTGACCAGCTCGCGGTTTTCCGGGTCCAACGCTGAAATGTCGGCGGTCTGGGAGGTGCCATTCTTCGCTGCCCGCGACAGCGCCTGCTCCAGCCACTGCATGGTCTGGTGGGCTCCGTCCAGGTGTTCGACGGCCTTGGCCTCCGGCACCTCCGGCTGTCGATAGGTGTTCATGCCCTTCGGCATGCTGATGTACTCCATCACCGCATCGTCTTCCTCGGTCGGCTGGCTACCCGGGCCGATACCCACCACCGGTACGTCGCGTATATCCATGGTCAATCCACCTTGGAGTCCGATGAAATAATTCTGCCTCGTGACAACGGGTCAGACGCCGACCAGGGGCACGCCGATCGAGGGCGCGCGTTTCACCTCGGCCGTGAAAAGTGTCGAAATTTCCTCCAGATACTCACTCCAGTTCCGGATCCCGGTGATCACGCCAAGGTAACCTTCGCTTCTCAGGAACACCAGCGCCGGCCAGGCCGTGAATCCATAGCGTTTCTGCAACACCAGTTCGTCCCCGGCTGCCACCACCCCCGGGTGGAACTGCCCGGCGAAGGCCTGCACCAGTTCGGGGATCACCACGGCCACGTCGGTGGTCTCCCGGTAGCGTTCCGGATCACCGGCAAAGAACAACACACGCATGCCGGGTCCGCTGACGAAGGCATCGTGGTTCGCTTCCGTGATCTCGGGGTAGTCGAATTCATCGAAGAGTCGCTGGATCAGCGGTGACGTCATTCGGGTCTTTCCTCGTATCGTTCAATGGAAAGGGCCCGAGGCCCGGTATGCTCGGGTCCGGTTGGTGATGCGCCGCGTGGCTTCGCGCAGACTCCCCAGGTCTCCAGAACCCCTATCGCCATCGCCACGGCCCCCGGGATCCTTTCCTTCATGTCCGGTCGCAGGCTGCCTCCGTAGTCGTCGAGCCGTCGGGGCTGCACCCCGACGAGCGCCAGGCGTTCCGGCATGCGTCCGAGCAGGTCCGCCGAGGCGAGCACCTCCTGAAACCCAGTCTGGTGCATGCTGATCTTTTTTGCGCCCAGGTACTGGGGTACGTCCCCGTCACGGATAAGTCTGAGTTCACCTGGCTCCAGACCGAAATTGATCGCATCCAGGATCAGCAGGCTTCGCGCTTCAGTGACGTGGGGCAGGAGAAACATCCCCTGCGTGCCACCATCCATCAGGGTGACGGCTTCCGGGAACAGATAACCCTCGTTCAGCGCCTCAACGACACGTACGCCGAAACCCTCATCGGCCCACAGGAGGTTACCGATGCCGAGGACCAGTATCCCGCCGGGAATCTCCATCGCACTCATCACAACCGGTGACCGTGCATGTCCATCCGGCGAAAAATCCGGGGATCGCGGGAGCGGAATATCATGGAATCAGGGCCTGTCATCCTTGTACAAACGCCAGCCGCTGATCATCGTGCTAACACTGGATTGACGGCTCACGATGTCGTCGCGAATCGACATGTAGACGTGGACGATCACAAAAAACACCATCAGCCACATACCCAGGTTGTGCAGATTGTGAACGGACTCGGAACCACCCAGCAGGGGGATCACCCAGCCGAACAGACGGTCCGCCCAACTGCCCAGCCCCAGCCCTTCGCTGTAAAGGGCAAATCCGGTGAAGATCATGAACAGGCTCAGCAGGGTGACGAAGAAAAACATCGCCGCCCGCGCAAGAGGATTATGGCCAACAAATTTGCGCACCCCGCAGTCTATGAACAGATAAAAACAAACCTTGCGGACAAAGTCCTCCACCCAGTACCGATCCCAGAAGGGCAGATAGAAAATCTCCCTCGAATACTTGTTCCCGACGATTGCCCAGTAGATCCGTACCGCGAAGCCGATCGCGAAGACATAAGCCGCGATGAAGTGGATCATCCGGATGTTGCCCATCATGAAATGGTCGCTGGCCTCGCCCCCCACCGAGGGCAGGGGATTGGCGATCAGATAACCCGTCACGGCCAGCACGAAGATGCTTATCGCGTTGATCCAGTGCCAGACGCGTACCGGCGCCTCGAACACATAGGTCGGTGTACAGTAAGTTGGGGCACCCATCTGTTCGCTCGTTGATGTCGTCATGATTCGACTCCCGTGAATTGCAACCGCGCCCCGCGCCTCAGCGGATCTTCACCGCGGCCAGTTCTTCGCCGTCGCTCGATATGATGTGCGAGGCGCAGGCGAGACAGGGATCGAAGCTGTGGATCGTTCGCAGGATCTCCAGCGGCTCGTCCGGTTTCGCCATGGGCGTGCCGAGCAAGGCGGCCTCGTAGGCGCCGATCTGGCCCTTCGGGTCTCGAGGCGATGCATTCCAGGTGGTCGGGACGACCGCCTGGTAGTTATCGAGTTTCCCGTCCGCAATGTGGATCCAGTGCCCCAACGCACCGCGCGGCGCCTCGGCCTGCCCCACGCCCTTCGCCCGCTCGGGCCAGGTATCCGGCTCCCACTTGTCCATGTTGGCCGTGGCAACGTTACCCGCCTTGATGTTCGCCATGAGCTTGTCGTGCACGCCGCGCATGCGGTGCGCCGCCCAGGAGCATTCCAGGCCACGCGCCGCGGTGCGCCCCAGGGTCGAGAACAGGGCCGTGAGCGGCAGATCGAGATCGGACAGGAGTCCGTCGACCTGCGCCTTGATCTCCTCGTTGCCGCGGGCATAGGCGACGACGTAGCGTGCGAGCGGACCGACCTCCATGGCGTGCCCGCGCCAGCGCGGGGCCTTCAGCCAGGAGTATTTCCCGCCCTCATCGATTTCTTCGATGTTGGTCTTTGTCCCCTTGGCATTCGGGCCGAGCTCGAACCGGGCCTCGGTCACGCCGTCCCAGGGGTGCAGGCCCACGCCCTTCTCTGGATATTCGTACCAGGAGTGATCGACGAATTCCTGGATCTGCTCGGGGTCGCGAACATCGACTTCGTGAACCTGCGACAGGTCGCCGTCGACGATCGCCCCGCCGGGCAGGCCGAGATTGTCGTTGGAATAGTCATTGGCGCGATCCGGGAACTCCCCGTAGGCCATGAGGTTCTTGCTCGACAGTCCTCCCCCGTAGTTCCAATCCTTGTAGAACGAGGCGATGGCCTTGAGGTCCGGGATATAGACCTGGTCCACGAAGGTGATGGATTTGTCGATGATGTCCGAGACCTGCTGCAGCCATGCCATGTTCACTGCCCCCGTGGCGCCGGTCTCGTTGACGTTGATCGAGCACGGCATGCCGCCGACCAGCCAGTTCGGGTGGGGGTTGCGACCGCCGAAGATGGTGTGAATCTTGACGATCTCGCGCTGAAAATCCAGGGCCTCCAGGTAGTGCGTCACTGCCATCAGGTTGGCCGCTGGGGGCAGCTTGTAGGCGGGGCTGCCCCAGTACGCGTTGCTGAACGGGCCGAGCTGGCCGGATTCCACGAAACGCTTGAGCCTGCCCTGCACGTCGCGAAAGTAGCCCGGGGAGGACTTCGGCCACGGGGAGATGCCCTGCTGCAACTCCGAGGTTTCCTTTGGATCGGCCTTGAGGGCGCTGACCACGTCCACCCAGTCCAGGGCGTGCAGGTGATAGAAGTGGACCAGATGATCCTGGGTGTACTGCGCCAGCATCATCAGGTTGCGGATGTGGTTCGCGTTCTCCGGGATCGGGATGCCGAGCGAGTCCTCCACGGCGCGAACCGAGGCCAGGGCGTGAACCCCGGTGCACACACCGCAGATACGCTCGACAAATGCCCAGGCGTCGCGCGGGTCGCGGCCCCTGAGAATCACCTCCAGACCCCGCCACATGCTGCCGGTGGAGACCGCGTTGCGAATCACATTCTCCTCGTCGAGATTGACCTCGATGCGCAGGTGTCCCTCGATACGGCAGAAGGGATCGACCACCACGCGCCGGCCAGAGTCGTCCAGTTCGAACGCGTTCGGGATGACTAGCCCGCTCATTGGTTGTCCTCTTCGTCCTTATTCCTGAAATGACTGACTGCGGAGGCCATCGCATGCGCGGCGACGCCGATCGCCGCCGCTCCCGCCAGGACGGCGCCGATCTGGTCCGCGGTGGCCTCGACACCTCCCGTGACCCCCAGTTTCGTTACCGGGCCGTAGAAAGAGCCCTTGTCCCAGAAGTTGTCCTCCGCGCAGCCCAGGCACCCATGTCCGGATTTCACCGGCCAGGAGAGCCCGCCGTTCCACTCCAGGGTCGAGCAGGCGTTGTAGGTCGTCGGCCCCTTGCAACCGACCTTGTAGAGGCAATAACCCTTGCGCGCCCCTTCGTCGTCGAAGCGTTCCACGAACTGTCCCGCGTCGAAGTGCGGTCGCCGGTAGCACTTGTCGTGCAGACGCTGGCTGTAGAACATCTTCGGCCGGCCCTGACGGTCCAGCGCCGGCAACTGGCCGAAGGCCACGATGTAGGTGATCACCCCGGTCATGACCTCGGCGATCGGCGGGCATCCCGGCACCTTGATGATCGGCTTGTCGAAGATGACCTTGTGGATGGGGGTGGCGCGGGTCGGGTTGGGCCGCGCGGCCTGTACGCAACCCCAGGAGGCGCAGGAGCCCCAAGCGATAATGGCCTTGCAGTGCGCCGCCATGTGCCTGAGCTTCTCCACGTAGGGCCTGCCGGCCTGGATGCAGCACATGCCGTCTTCGTTGAGCGGCGGGTTGCCCTCGCAGGCCAGGATGAAATTGCCGTCGTGCTCGGCGACGGTCCGCTCCAGGATCTCCTCTGCCTGGTGGCCCGCCGCCGCCATCAGGGTGTCATCGTAGTCGAGCGAGATCATCGACAGGATCACATCCCCGGCAAGCGGGTGGCCCGAGCGGATAAATGACTCCGTACAGCAGGTGCACTCGAGGCCGTGCAGCCAGATGACAGGTGTCCTTGGCTTGGTTTCGAGCGCATGGACGATCTTGCCCGCGAACTCCGGCCCCAGCCCGAGACCGGCCGCGGTCAGACTGCAGAACTTCAGAAAGCTTCTTCGGGTGATGCCGTGCTCGCGCAGGACATCGTAAAAAGTCTTCTTTGTCGGCATGACTGCCACCCCCTCCTCGCATCGCTGCGTCGAGATCCCGGGTCGCCAACCGCCCAATTCCGCTTCGAAACCCGGCACGCCAGGCCAGTTCGGTTTCTATTTCACTACAATGTACAAATTCGCAGAATGAGCTATTAAGGCGATTGCCGGAAAATGACATACCAGATCGCGCCGGATTTTCGTTCGTCATCAAGGCGCGACAACAGGCACATAGTCGAACTATGTAACGGTTGTCGCAACACAGAGGACGGACGAGAAGACAAGCAGGATGGTATGTCATTTGACAGAAATCGCCTAAGTTTAGTCTTTCCAGCAGAATTCGCCGTCCGGGGATTTTAAAGACCCGACCCGGGTCGCCGGAGCAAGGCAACGCAGCCGTTCATCGTTATTGACAGGGGGAATCCAATGAGATCGAAGACCATCACGGCGTCTGCACTGACCCTTACCTGGCTCACGGGTGCGGTACATGCCCACGACCTGACGGGCCACGGGGGAATCCAGGGCGGTCTGATGCACCCCCTGCTCGGCCTCGACCATCTGCTGGTCTGTCTGGCGATTGGCATCTGGGCGGGCAGGCAAAGCGGACCTTCCGGTCGCGCGATACCCGGGGTGTTTCTCGCAGCCGTGGCGGCAGGGGCGGCAGCGGCTCTGGTGGGGATGACCCTGCCGGCGCCCGATCCGGTCCTCGCCGCCACGGTGCTCATCGCCGGCCTGCTGGTTGCCTCACTCGGGTCACCCGCGCGGGTGACCGCGGTTGTCGCGGTCACGTTGATCGGCCTTTTCCACGGCAATGCACACATGATCGCGGCCTTCACCACCACAGGACTGCCGGGTTATCTCGCCGCGATGCTGCTGACGTCCGCCTTACTGGTCGGAACCGGCATGGCGGCGGGGAGACTGCTTGCGACCCGCCCGGGACACTCGACCTGGTTTCGGATCAGCGGCGCGGCCATCGCGACCGCGGGCGGGTTCTTCCTGGCCGGGTCCGTCTAGGAGACTGTACCAGCCACGATGCCCTGTTCGGCTCGCTGGCAGACAGACAGCTGCGACTCGAGAATGGCCGGATTTCCACCGTGGCGGAAAGCAACCGGTCCGGAAATGTCTCGGTATTTCCCGTCTTCAGAGTCACCCGGCACAAGCAGGCATGATACGAATCCCAACAGACAACATCACGGCAGTCGTGCTGGCGGGTGGTCGCGGCAGGCGCCTCGGCGGTCGGGACAAGGGGCTGGTGGAACTGGGCGGCAAGACACTGGTCGAGCACGTCCTCGATGCGATAAGGCCCCAGGTCAGATCGGTTCTCATCAACGCCAACCGCAATCTGGAGACTTATAGCGGCTTCGGTTATCCGGTCATCAATGACGAGATGGCGGATTTTCAGGGACCACTGGCGGGTCTTGCCGCCGGACTTTCCGCATGCGACACGGACTACGTCGTGACGCTGCCCTGCGACGGACCGTATGTCCCCGCAGATCTTGTCGCCCGGCTCGCCCGCGCGCTCGTCGAGAACGACGCAGAGATCGCCGTGGCGCATGACGGCCGGCGCATGCAACCCGTGTATGCACTGGTACCACGCGCACTACGCCCCAGCCTGCAGGCGTTTCTCGATGCGGGGGACCGGAAGGTCGAACTGTGGTACGCGCGGCATGCCGTCGCAATGGCGGACTTCTCCGATGTCAGCGAAGCCTTCATCAATATCAATACCGAAGCGGAACGACACCGCGTGGCGAAAGGAAACATCCCGGCATGAACACCCGTCGCGTCCCCGTGGTGGGATTCTGTGCGTGGAGCGGAACCGGCAAGACCACCCTGCTTGTCCGGCTGCTGCCGCTGCTGGTGGCAAAAGGGTTCAGGGTGGCCGTCGTGAAACGCGCGCATCACAAACTCGATATCGATCATCCCGGGAAGGACAGCTACGAACTTCGAAAGGCAGGGGCCAGTCAGATGCTGATCTCCTCGGGCAAGCGCATGGCGTTGATAACGGAACTGGAGGACGGACGCGACGAACCATCGCTGACCGATGCCCTGGACTGTCTTAATTTACAAAATCTGGACCTCATCCTCGTGGAAGGCTACAAGCGAGGCACGCATGAGAAAATCGAGCTGCACCGGGCGGAACTGAAAAAACCACTGTTCTTCCCTGGCGATCCGAGCGTTATTGCCATCGCCAGCGACGCGCCGATACCCGAACTCAGGGGCCGCCTGCCCCGGCTTGACCTCAACGACCCCGAACAGATCGCGCAGTTCATCGTCGACAGGTTTGTCGGCATACCGTCAACATCCGTCGCCCGCGACCGCCCCTGATCAGGCTGTTGCGCCCGGCCGCGCACTCCAGGGGTTCACTGAATGCGGTCGACTCGCCGGTAGATCAGGGACATCGTCGCGAAGATGGTGTCACGGCCCCGGCCCTAGGTCTGCGACACGCGTAAAACCGAAAATGCCGTTCAGCGCGGCAGGTCGCTGGATCCCGTCAGGTACTCGTCCACGGCCCGCGCACATTGCCGCCCCTCGCGGATCGCCCACACGACCAGGCTCTGCCCGCGTCGCATGTCGCCGGCGGCGAACACCTTGTCGATGCTGGTGCGGTAGGCGGCGTCTCCCTCCGTGTCTCCCAGGACGTTGCCACGGGGATCCAGGTCGATGCCGAGTTCCTCGAGCATCCCCTGGTGCACCGGGTGGACAAAGCCCATTGCCAGCAGCACCAGGTCCGCCTTCAGCTCGAATTCGCTTCCCGCCACCTCGCTCATGCGCCATGCGCCCTTCTCGTCCTTTTCCCAGGCGACGCTCGCGCCGTGCAGGGTCGTAATGCGGCCCTGCTCACCTGTCAACCGACGCGTGGTCACCGACCATCGTCGCTCGCACCCTTCGTCCTGGGAACTCGACGTGCGCAGTTTGTTGGGCCAGTTGGGCCAGGTGAGCCCCTTGTCTTCCCTCTCGGGCGGACGAGGCAGGATCTCCAGCTGGGTGACGGACGAGGCACCCTGACGAATCGAGGTGCCAATGCAGTCTGAACCGGTATCGCCGCCGCCGATGACGACGACGTGCTTGCCGACCGCCAGGATGGCCGCTTCCTCGGGGACCCCGATACCGGCAAGGCGGCGGTTCTGCTGGCTGAGAAACGCCATGGCAAAGTGAACTCCGTCGAGTTCGCGTCCTTCGACGGGAAGGTCCCGCGGCTGCTCCGAGCCGCCGGTCAATGCCACGGCGTCGAAGCGTTCCAGCAGCTGTTTCGCCGGGATGTCGACCCCGACCTGGGTCTTGGGATGGAAATGCACCCCCTCGGCCCGCATCTGGCCGATCCGGCGGTCGATCAGCGCCTTGTCCATCTTGAAATCCGGAATGCCGAGACGCAGCAGTCCTCCGATACTCTCGTTCTTTTCGTACACCTCCACATGGTGCCCGACTCTGGCCAGTTGCTGCGCACAGGCCAGACCCGCGGGCCCCGATCCCACGACCGCCACCGTTCGACCGCTCCGGTGGGTGGATATCTCGGGCTCGATCCACCCGTTCTCCCATCCCTTGTCGACAATCGAACATTCGATCGTCTTGATGGTGACGGGTGAGTCATCGATGTTCAGGGTACACGCGGCCTCGCAGGGGGCCGGACAGATTCTTCCGGTGAACTCGGGAAAGTTGTTGGTCGAGTGCAGTACCCCGAGGGCCTGTCGCCATTCCTGCCGGTAAACCAGGTCGTTCCAGTCGGGGATGATGTTGTTGACCGGGCAGCCCTGATGGCAATACGGGATCCCGCAATCCATGCAGCGAGCGCCCTGGCGACTGACGTCGTCGTCGGTCAGCGGAATCACGAATTCCCTGAAGCTCTGGATACGGTCCGATGGCGGCGCGTAGGTACGCTCCTGGCGTTCGTACTCCATGAATCCTGTCGGCTTGCCCATCGATCTAGTGCCCTCCCTGCATTTCTTCGGCAACGGTTTCGGTCGCGCGCGCGACCTTCATCTCCTCGAGGGCCCGACGGTAGTCCACCGGAATGACCTTCACGAAGCGCGGCAGGACGGTTTCCCATTGATCGAGGACCGCGCGGGCACGGTCGCTGTTGGTGTAGTGCAGATGCTGCTCGACCAGACGCCGCAGTCGATGTGCGTCGTGGCGCGTCATGTCGTGGCGTATGTCCACCTTGCCGTGGGTCTCCTGGTCGCCTCCCTGGTGGTCGAGATGCTCGAGGGCCTCGTCCTCCTCGGCGATCGGTTCCAGTTCGACCATGGCGAGATTGCAGCGTTGTTCGAAATCGCCGGCCTCATCCAGGACGTAGGCGATACCCCCGCTCATCCCGGCGGCGAAATTTCGCCCGGTCGGCCCCAGTACCACGACGATGCCGCCAGTCATGTACTCACAGCCGTGGTCACCCACGCCCTCCACCACCGCGATGGCCCCCGAGTTGCGGACGGCAAAGCGTTCACCCGCCACACCACGGAAGTAACATTCTCCGTCGATGGCCCCGTACATGACGGTATTGCCGACGATGATGTTCTCCTCGGGAACGATCTGGCTGACGGCCGGCGGATAGATCACGATGTGCCCACCCGAAAGGCCCTTGCCGACGTAGTCGTTGGCGTCGCCTTCCAGTTCGATCGTGACACCGCTGGTGAGCCACGCGCCGAAACTCTGTCCGGCGGTGCCGTTCATCTTGATGTGGATCGTGTCCTGCGGCAGCCCCTTCAATCCGAAACGTCTCGCGACCTCCCCGGACAGCATGGCGCCGACGGACCGGTTGCGGTTGATCACCGGGGTCTCGATGCGCACCGCCTTGCCGCCTTCCAGGGCGGGCTGCGCCCGGCGGATCAGCTCGTGGTCGAGGGCGCGGTCCAGCCCATGGTCCTGTGTCTCGCAGTTGTGAATGGCCACGTCCGGACCGGCCTCCGGGCGGCTCAGGATGCGGGAGAAGTCCAGCCCCCTGGCCTTCCAGTGGTCAATGGCGCGGCGCATGTCCAGGCGGTCGCTGGCGCCCACCATCTCGTCGAAGCGGCGGAATCCCAGTCGGGACATCCACTCCCGGACCTCCTCGGCGATAAAAAAGAAGAAGTTGACCACGTGGTCGGGGCTGCCGGTGAACCGGCGTCGCAATTCGGGATCCTGCGTGGCGATGCCCACCGGACAGGTGTTGAGGTGGCACTTGCGCATCATGATGCAGCCCTCGACGATCAACGGTGCGGTTGCGAACCCGAACTCGTCCGCGCCGAGCAGTGCACCGATAACGACGTCGCGACCGGTGCGCATGCCGCCATCGACCTGTACCGCGATCCGTCCCCGCAGGCGATTGAGCACGAGTGTCTGGTGGGTCTCCGCCAGCCCGATCTCCCAGGGTGAGCCGGCGTGCTTGATCGAGGTCAGCGGGCTTGCGCCGGTACCGCCGTCGTAGCCCGCGATCGTCACATGGTCCGCGTGCGCCTTGGAAACCCCGGCGGCCACGGTGCCGACCCCGACCTCGGAGACCAGCTTGACGCTGATGCGTGCCCCCGGGTTGACGTTCTTCAGGTCGTGGATCAGCTGCGCGAGGTCCTCGATGGAATAGATGTCATGGTGCGGCGGCGGTGAGATCAGCCCCACACCGGGCGTGGAGTGCCGCACCCGGGCGATGGTGTTGTCCACCTTGTGGCCGGGCAGCTGCCCGCCCTCGCCGGGCTTGGCACCCTGGGCCATCTTGATCTGGATGTCGTCGGCGTTGACCAGGTACTCCGTGGTCACCCCGAAACGACCCGAGGCCACCTGCTTGATCGCAGAGCGCTTCGAGTCGCCGTTCTCCAGCGGGACGAAGCGCTCCGGCTCCTCGCCGCCCTCGCCGGTATTGGACTTTCCACCGATACGGTTCATGGCGATGGCCAGGGTCGTGTGCGCCTCGTAGGAAATGGAGCCGAACGACATCGCCCCCGTGGCGAAACGCTTGACGATCTCCACGGTGGGTTCCACTTCCTCCAGCGGTACGGGCTCGGCAGCGGGCTTCAGCTCGAACAGGCCACGCAGGGTCAGCAGGCGCTCGTTCTGCTCGTTGATCTGGCGCGCGTAGGCCTGATAGGTCTCGTAGCTGTTGGAACGCGCCGCGTGCTGCAGTGTCGAAATCGACTCCGGGGTCCAGACGTGGTTCTCGCCCCGCAGGCGGTAGGCGTAATCGCCGCCCACATCGAGGTGGTCCCGATACACGGGCGCATCCCCGTAGGCGTCGCGGTGCCAGCGTACGGCCTCCTCGGCGACCTCCAGGATACCCACCCCCTCGATGGTGCTGGCGGTCCCGGTGAAATAACGTTCAATAAACCCGCTCGACAGCCCGACCGCGTCGAAGATCTGCGCCCCGCAGTAGGACTGGTAAGTCGAGATCCCCATCTTTGACATGATCTTCAGGATGCCCTTGTCCACTGCACGGATGTATCTCCGGTGGACCTCCTCCTCGCTCAGGGTCTCGGGCAGGCTGTGGCGCAGCCGCGACAGCGTGTCGAGCGCGAGATAGGGATTGA
>JAYENI010000099.1:0-12192 GCA_034722015.1 Pseudomonadota bacterium | reverse complement strand
GCGTTGCGGCAACGGTTGCATAGTTCGACTATGCGCCCGTTGCCGCGCCTTGAAGACGAACGAAAATCCGGCGCAATCTGGTATGTCATTTTCCGGCAATCGCCTTACAGGTCGATGGTCACATCGCTGGCGGGTCTCGAACAGCAGATCAAGACGCATCCGGGATCCGGCAGTTCGGCGGGTTCCACCACGTAGTCCACTTCTCCGGATACGAGCCTGCACATACACGTATGGCAGATCCCGGAGCGACAACTGAAGTCTGGATGCAGTCCGTGTGCCTCGGCGAGTTCGAGAATGCTGTCGACACCCGGATCCCAGGCAACGGTCGTAGCGGATTTTTCAAATACCACCTCGATATCCGGCGAATCCGCATTGCGAGACTGCGGTCTGGAGATGTTCTCCGCCCCTTCCTTCAGTGCCGCGACAGGACCGAAGAACTCATAGTGAATACGCCCTTCGGGGACTCCCCAGTCGAGCAGACCGTTGTAAAGAGATTTCATGAATGGGGTGGGTCCGCAGAGGTAAAAGTCGTAAGCCGCGGGCGGAAGTATCCGCTCCAAAAGATCCACGCTAACGTGTCCAACCCCATTGTAGTGTTGCCCTTCGGCGTCTTCCGGGGCTGGTCGACTGTACTGGACATGCAGATGGATATTGTCGTGTTGGGCGGCAAGCCGGCGGACATGTTCTCCAAAGGCGTGCTCTCGACCATTGCGGGTGCCGTGGACAAACCACACCGGGCGCTTCGATCCCGCGGCGACGAGGGCGTTGAGCATGCTGATCATCGGGGTGACTCCCACACCACCTGCCAGCAACACCACCGGCGTGTCGTCACCCGGGTCGAGCCAGAACTCGCCGCGGGGCGCCTTGACGCAGAGCCTCGTGCCGGGTGCGACGTCGTCGTGAAAATAGTTCGATGAGAGACCGGGCGGTAGGTCGGGGTGATCGGCGGGGGGCGCTTCGCGCTTGATGCTCAGGCGGTAGTAATCGGCATTGGGACGGTCCGAAATCGTGTACGTGCGCGTGACGGGGTTCGGCTGCCCCGGTATCTCCAGACGAAAGGTAAGGAACTGACCCGGTTTGAAGGGATGGATCACCTGACCGTCTTCAGGGATCAGGTAGAACGAGGTGATGGTCTCGCTTTCGGGCACCTTGCGATCGACGAAGAAGGTCCGATACCCGTTCCAGCTGATCGGGCCCGGTGTCGGTCTGGCCTTCTCCAGCATCTTTTTCAGATAGTCTCGCCATGCCTTGCCGAGATCCCGGGAAGCGAGCAAACGATCGAGGCTCTGCGGCTCATGGGTCTCGTGCAGGTAGATGTGGATGAACTCGGCGATGGTGACGGAGTTTGGGTCGGTGTCTATCCGTTCCATGACATCTCCCGCCCCGATCTGGCCTTCTTCCAGGACGCGGAAGTAGAAACCGGCCCGCCCGCTTTGCTGGTACCGTTTCGGAAAATCCATGCCCTCGCCCATGCGCAGCGCCAGTTTGTAGCAGGGGATTCGGGGTTGTGTGACCTGCAGGAGTGATCCACCCGCCCGGAAGACGTCGCCAACGCGCACCGCGTCCTCGGAAGTTCCCTGTACCGTCAGGTTTTCGCCGAACTGGCCAAATGGAAAGCCGCTGGATCCGAGCTCTTTTTCCCAGAACGCGTAGTGCTCGAAGGGATAGGCGTACACCGCCATGTCCTCGCCACCGTGGACCTTGAGGTCCGCCTGACCGTCACCATCGATGTTGAGCCGGCGCACCATCACGCGGCCATCCACGGGCTCCTTGAAGATGCCGGTCGTGATGGTCTTGCCGTGGTACGGCACTTCTCTTGGCAGCGAGACGTTGACCGAGAGTAGTTTCACCTGAATACCTCCAATCTGGTCGATGCGGCGTGTCCGGGCAGTGGCGATGTTCCCGTTTCTGGAAGGTGTAGCAAATGTCTGTCCGCGGCTTCCCCGCGCTTTGAGCCGTGCGGTAAGGGAAAGGGTAAGTCTAATCTTAATCCTAATCCACCTAATCCCTTCTCCCGCGGGGGGAAGGGGGGATGGTGCGTCTCCGCACGGGCCATCGAGTCATCGAGGGATGTGCCGGACCCGGGGAAAGGGCCTGGGGAAAACCGGATCAGCCTCCATTGCGTATTGTCTTGTAGATACGTGAAACCCGGGCGAATGACGATATGAGCAGCAATAGCAGGGGGCGGCGGCACGATTTCCAGCCGCGGGAGAACGGCCGGACGAACTGCGCTATCATCCTGTTGATGAACCAGAATGAGCAGGCCAGACCAGCGGCGAAAGGTGAGCGGGAATCAGAGCTGCTCGGTGAGCAGATGCGGCGCATGGCCAATGGGGATGAGACGGCGCTGGGGGAACTCTATGACCTGACGGTCAACCGGGTTTACGCACTGGCCCTGCGTGTGACCCAGCGACCGGAGATCGCAGAGGAGGTGGTCAGCGACGTCTATGTCCAGGCATGGCGGTCGGCCAGTCGTTATGACGGGACCCGCGGTACCGTACGTGGCTGGCTGACTATGTTGTGTCGCAGCCGTGCCATCGACGCGTTGCGTCGTGAAGGCCCGGATCGTGCGGAAGAAGGCCGGAACGTGGAAGACATTCCCGGTGGCGCTGAATTTCTGCAACAGGATTTGATAATGGCACTCGAGCGCTCTACGGCTGTCCATCGCGCCGTCGCGGGTCTGGACGAGACCCAGCGTCAGCTCATCTCACTGGCGTTTTATCGCGGGTTGACACATACCGAACTCGCCAGCTATACGGGGATGCCGTTGGGTACGGTCAAGACGACTTTACGCCGGGCCTACGCGGCGTTGAGGGGAGTGATTGGCGCATCGGAATACGCGCAGGAGGGCACCCATGAGTCTTAAGCACGATAGACACACCAAAGACGCGATGCCGGCAGAAGTGTCGGAAGCCCTCGGTGAGGCACACACACCCGCGGTGCTGACGCCGGAGAGCGAGACGCGTTTGCGACGCGAGGTCCTTGCCCGGGTCGCAAGTGAAAGGTCGGCGCAGCCGGCGTTCCTCACGATGCACGCCGATGAAGGCGAGTGGAGCAGTATCGCGCCGGGTATTCGGAAGAAGCCCCTATATGTCGACACCATCGCGGGGACCGAATCCTATCTGCTGAGTCTGGATCCCGGAGCGGTGGTGCCGACACACAGGCACAGCGGTACGGAGCTCTGTCTGGTCGTAGAGGGGACGGTGAGTTTTGGAGAGATCCACCTGTCGGTGGGGGGCTGGCATGTCGCCCACAGGGAAAGTGTTCACGCCAATGTCTTTAGCGAGGCCGGCGCCGTGCTGTTCGTTCAGGGACCGCTGGAGACGGGCGCCGCCGCCCTGTAAGCCGGGCTGATCGTTTGTGCGGGAATCCGCATTATTCCGGCGTTACCGCTGCCAAAGTCTTGCTGTCCAGATAGCTGTCTATATCGGCAGTATCCACGGTAATTTCTGTCGCTCCCCTCAATCGTTGAGTTAGCCTCCCTCATTTCCTGAGTCACATCCCTGTTCCCCGAAGACGATCGGCGCCCGGTTCGATGTCTTTCTCGTGTTCCCCTGCCGTTCCCTGAATCCGATCCCGACGCCTCTTCGTACAAGGATATGAAGGCAACAGGAGGAGACGGCATGTCTTTCAAACACCAGGTTCACATGCGGGAACTTGACCGCAGGGCGTTACAGACGCAGAACGTCCGCTTTTCCGGTAGGGCGGGTGTCAGCGGCAAGGCGGGAAGCGTCGGCGCCGCGCCCGCCTTCAGGGATGACGCGACGGGAACGGTCTACCTGTCCCGTTTCTCCAGCGGTTGCCCGGCGCCGTGTCACGTACTCGATGGACTACCGGAAGCGTTGGTCGAACGACGTAGCCGGAATGGCCGCGTAGCCGCGGTCAAGGGCAGCGTGATTGCGGGTTTTCCGTACCAATGCCGTTTCTATACCCGTCAGCAGGCGGCATCCGAACTCGCATGATTGTCCATGATCCGGGATGGAGTCTCTTTGCCGTGCGGACTGCGAGAACGATTCCCGATGACGCCGGAAATAAATAATGAGAAAAGTCACATTTTTCAAAACTGGTTTCCAACCATCGACGTACTAACAGAAAAACAGGGAAATCAACAGACCGGTATTCGTTCCCTGTCCAGTGGCACTTCGTAGCCGCATCTGCACCGGAAACTGGAAGTTCCCGATGCTGGCTCCACCAGAGGAAAAGGTCAATGTTACGAAAGGGTTGGTATTTTCCGGTTTCCATGGCGAGCCTGGTCGGCTTTCTGTTGCCCGCATGTGGGCAGGAGATTGCCGTAGACCAGAAGGCGTTTGTCACGGGTCGCTCACAGGCATTGCGGGCCGAACCGGATCCCTGCAGCGTCATCGTGACGAAGGATGGATCCGTGCGAGAACCAGGAAAGACCATTGACAGTCTTAAGGATCGGCTGCAATCGGGTATCGATCCTGTCCCGCTTCTTGAGCGTATCGGCTGGTTCTACGTCGATCAGGCCAGGACCCGGAACGACCCGGGCCTCTACTCGCTGGCGAATGCCGCGGCAGGCTGCATAAAAGAACAGCAACCCGACAGCGCCGAAGCGATGTTGCTGGAGGGTCATGTACTGCATAGCCGCCACCGTTTCCATGACGCGGAGCAGCTTGCGCGCCGCCTGGCGGCTGAGCGAGGTCTCTGGTTCGACTATGCACTGCTCGGCGATGCGCTGTTCGATCTCGGCCGGATCGACGACGCCACGGATGCGTATCAGAAAATGATGGATCTCAGACCCGGGCCCCAGGCCTACCTCCGGGCGGCGCAACTGCGCTGGATTACCGGGGACCCGCAAGGGGCCATCGAGATGATGCAGCGCGCCATCCGGGCGGGGGACGCCGGCCATCCGGAAAGCAAGGCCTGGGCCTACGCCAGACTCGCCACCTTCGAGCTGCATGCCCGACGGACGACGGACAGCGCAAGGCATATTCAGGCCGCATTGCAACTGAAGCCGGGTTATCCGCCAGCGCTGCTGACTCGTGCCCGCCTGGCGCTGTCCCGGGACGATCCCGCCGCGGCGCTTGCCGATCTTTTACGGGCGCGCGAGCAGTCTGCACTACCCGAAGTGCGATGGTTGCTTGCCGATGTGCAGAGCAAGCTGGGTAACGAAGCGGCGGCCGATGCCATCGTTGCGCGTCTGACCGATCCGGCGAACCGGGAGGACCCACGAACCGTGTCCTTGTTTCTCGCCACCGGGCCCGGGGATCCCGACAGGGCCCTGGAAATTGCCCGGGCCGAACTGACCGTGCGCCAGGATGTATTCACCCTGGACGCGATGGCCTGGGCCAGTCTCGCCTCGGGAGATACCGCAGCGGCTCGTCACTATGCCCTGCAGGCGGTGGCCGAGGGCACCCAGGATGCGCGCCTGTTTCTGCATGCCGGCATCATCGCCGCTCGTGCCGGTGTCCCCGCCGAGGCCGACGACTGGCTGGAACGGTCCATGGCCCTCAGCCACATGCTGTTCCCCTCGGAGCGAGATTTACTTATTAATGATTTTGCGGCAGTGCGTTCGCAAAGCGGTCCCGGTGGCGCGAAGAACTCCGCCAGCCGGGAAATTCAGGCACCCTCAGGAGAGCAACATGAAGAGAGTTAGACATCAACAACGGCTGCAACTGGCGCTCGTTTCCTGCGCGCTGGCGGCGGGCCCGCTATTCGCATCGAGTCACATGGATGCACCGTTGATCACCCTGGACGACGCGGCCAATACGACCGACGTCTATGCGTTCCGCAGTGATGCCAACGGCGTTCAGTATCTGACCACGGCGCTGGCAGTGTATCCGTTCGAGGAGCCGGGGATTGGCCCGAACAAATACAACTTCGACGATGACGTGCGTTACGAGATTCACGTCTCTGCGGGAAAGGACATGGAAAAAGGGCGAGCGACCTGGAGCTATCGCTTCGAGTTCGATACGGCGTACAAGAACGAGAATACGATACTGCAGTCCTATCTCGGTGTGGTCGATTCCGTTGACGACGCCAGTCAAAATCTGACGCAGACCTACCACGTGACGCGCGTCGATCGCCGTGCCGGAGGCTCCACCCGGCTCGACTTCCGGGATCAGACGTTAAAGGTGCCACCGAACAATCAGGGGGTCGCGACCCCGAAATACAATGTCGACAACAACGGTGACAATCCGGCCAGGCCTGGCGTGGCCAGCGAGGCCGACCTGGACGACTACACGCGTAGCACCATCTACGACCTGAGGCATGGATATCGCGTATTCGCGGGACAGCGCGACGACGGGTTCTATGCCGATATCCAGGCGGTGTTCGATCTGCTGCAGCTGGAGAGTCCGGTGCTCGGTCTGGACAGCCCGAACAAGCCGTTCGACAGTCAGGGCGGATTCAACGTCCATACCGTGGTGCTGCAGATCCCGATAGACGAGATCGGTGGCGACGAGCAGATCGTTGGGGTCTATGCCACCACCAGCCGCAAGGAGACACGCGTCCTGCGCAGGACCAGCGATCGCAACCACGGTCGCTGGGTGCAGGTCGGCAGACAGGGCAACCCCCTGTTCAACGAAGCGCTGGTGTCCATCGCGGACAAGGATCGCTACAGCCGCACATCGCCCGCGCAAGACGATCGCCTGTTTCGGAAGTATGCGGAGAATCCCGAACTGGCGACCCTGCTCAATGCCATTCACGGCACGGCCGCGATCGACAGCGGGCGTAGCGATCTGGCGGGAATCTACATCCCCGACCTCATCAAGGTGGACCTGTCGACCGGGCCGGCGGCCCTGGCCGGTAACGCCGGGTTCCATCGCCTTGGCGTTTTCGGTGGCGATGTGCTGACCAGCGGTATCCAGGACGGGTTCGGGGGTGGCGCGATACCCGGTGGCTGGCCCAATGGCCGGCGCTTCGGGGACGACGTCCTCGATATCGCGGTCTGCGCGGTACTCAGTGACCTGCGTGATCCGGTCAGCCCGTCGATTGCCTGCAACGGCGATGTCGACGTCGATGCGGTAACCCACAACGACATCACCTACAACTCGGTGATGCCCTATGCCGCTACACCGCTGAACGGCCGTAACCACGGCCACCACTGACGCGTAACGTGACCCTTTCGGGGCGGGTTTTTATCCGTCCCGAACGGGTATCGCAGGATTAATTTCCCTCTCCCTTTCCCTCGGGGAAGGGGCCGGGTTGGGGGTGGGGAATCGGGACCGGCACCGTGCCGACCGGCAGTCTCGACCCCCCTCCTGACCTCCCCCCTGCCAGGGGGGAGGGACAACAAGGGGCGAACGTGCGCCAGGGCAAGCGGGAAGAACGACGCGGCGTTGCTGAACCCCACATTCCTGACTTTCCCCCGGCGGGAGGAGTTCGACAAATGACCACACTCTCCAGCGTGATCGGGGCTCTCCGCCGAGGCGCTTCCCTGGTGACAGGCATCGTACTGATACCGTTGATATTAACAGTAACCAGTGCGCAGGCTCACGACCCGGGGATGAGTCTGTCCCATTGGAAAAACACGGGTGACTGGCTGTCCGCGGACATCGTGTTTGCCCGACAGGACATTGAACCGCTGCTCAACCGGGAGCGTTTCCCGACGGATCCGCAAGCGGGCAGGGCAATCCCGCCCGAATCCACGGCCCTTCGCGACATTGTCGCACACGCGATTCGAGTGACCGCCGACTCACGGACGCTGGCGCCCTCCCTCGTACTCGTCGAGGCGGATGCCATCGACGGAGTACGCCTGCGTCTGGACTACCCTGTCCAGCCGGGATCCCCGATAAGGATCGAGAACCGCCTGCTACAGGAGTTTGGCCGTGGGCACAGGCATTTTGTCACCCTGATGGATGCCGCCGATGAGGCGCAGGGGACCTGGTTGCTCAGCGCCGAACGTCCCGGATTTGAGTTCGTCTCCGCCAGTCCCGTCTCCGCCCCCCGTGTGTTCACGGATTATCTTATCGACGGGGTATGGCATATCTGGGTGGGATTCGATCATCTGCTCTTTCTGGTCACGCTGCTGCTGCCGGCCGTCCTTGCCTGGGGCCCGCGCGCCTGGCAACCGGTCGAGCGTCTGCAACCCATCCTGGCGGAGGTCATGAAGACCGTGACGGCCTTTACCGTCGCGCACTCGATCACGCTGGCGCTCGCGGTGCTCGGCATCGTGGCACTGCCCGCCCGCTGGGTCGAGGTGGGCATTGCGGCGTCGGTCATCGTCGCCGCGATGAACAATCTGCGTCCCGTGGTATCGACCTCGCGATGGCCGCTGGCGTTCGCCTTCGGGCTGTTGCACGGCTTCGGTTTCGCCAATGTGTTGGCAGGTGTCGGGCTTGCACCTCGCACCCTGACCCTGGCGTTGTTCGGATTCAACCTTGGCGTCGAACTGGGCCAGGTCGCGGTGGTGTTTTTGGTGATCCCCGTGATCTTTTTGTTACGCAAACGAGCGGTGTACGAAAGCGTGATTTTGCGGGGGGGATCCATGGCGGCGGCGGGCATTGCCGGGGTGTGGTTTGTCCAGCGGCTGCTCGAACAACCCGGTTTGGGGCCGTAGACCGCCGGTCGGGGACCGGTCTGCGCGTCGGTAGTGTACGACGATGGGCATGGGTTCGGTCGGGCAGTCGCCGAACCGGGTGTCGGTCTCACCGTTGCTCTTGCCGGAACGCACGGCCTCGGCGACAATCCTAACGAGTCTTAGGCGATTTCTGTCAATCGACATACCATCCTGTTGGTCTTTTCGTCCGTCTTCTGGGTTGCGACAACCGTTCCATCGTTCGACGATGCGCCTGTTGTCGCGCCTTGATGACGAACGAAAAGCCGGCGCAATCTGGTATGTCATTTTCCGGCAATCGCCTTACACCGAACCGGTGGATCTGGCGGGACGGGCAAGGGGGCGTTTTCCCGTGTTCTGCAATCCGGGAGCGATATCTGAATGGCAGTCGATGATCCAGTCGCCTCCGCCGTCAATTAGGCGGATCGGTGGAAACAGGGTACCCGAAAGAAGCGAATACGGCCGTAGAAGGTGGTACGCAGACCACCGGGTGAGACCGCCGCGATCCTTTGGACCGCCCGCAGGAGGAGAGACAATATGAAGCGCGCGTCGATGGTTGTCTCGATCCTGGCGCTGGTTCTGTCCACGACGCCGCGCGTCTCGACCGCGGGCCCCGAGGCAACGCCGTTCGACGACAGTGAGGTGTTACACGTCGAGTACCCGGAGTGGTTCAACGAGGGGTTCCTCGACCTCGAGCACGACCTGGAGACCGCCCGCGACGAGGGCCGAAGCGGTCTGATGGTCCTGTTTACCACCGACGGTTGCTCTTACTGCGACCTGTTCATCAGGGAGGCGCTGGGGGATCCCGGGATTGCACGCCGGGTGCGGGAGCGCTTCGATTCGGTCGGAATGGAGATTTTCAGCGACGACGAGATGACCGCGCCGGACGGTGAGACGCTTTCCGTCAAGCAGTTTGCCGATTCACAGGGCGCGGAGTATTCCCCGACCCTGCTTTTTTTCGGAGAGGGTGGCCAACGACGGTTGCGGCTGGTGGGATACCAGTCCCCGGAGCGCTTTGGTGTGGCGCTCGATTACCTTCTCGGGGAGCACGACGGTTCCATGTCCTATCCCGATTTCGTTCTGTCGCGTCGCGGTCCGGCGGAGGCCGGGTCGGAACATGCACTCAGACTCGATCCGATGTTCAGGGCGCAGCCCTACGCCCTCGACAGAAGCCGTGTCGCCGCGAGCAAGCCGTTGCTGGTGATCTTCGAGTCAGCCAATTGCGCGGAGTGCGCAACATTCCACGACGACGTACTCTCGGTCCCCGACATTCGGCGGCGACTCGCCCGGTTCGAAGTGGTGCGGCTCGATGCCGAAGATCCGACGACTCCGGTATCGACCCCCGGAGGCGACCGGGCGAACCCGGCCGGCTGGTTCGAGAGCACGGGTTTCAGCCGGCTGCCCGCGATGCTGTTCTTCGACGAACAGGGCAACGAGGTACTGTGCACCGACGCGCTGGTCCTGGAGCAACGGATGACGAATTCTCTGGATTTCGTGCTCGACAGGGTCTACGAGAAAGGTTGGACCTATCAGCGCTTCGCGCGCAGCCGGGGCGCGGAGAAGGCGCGTAATCGACAGGCGGCGGACGAGGGTGCTTGAGACCGGGACCCGATACCGGCGCACAACGCCGTGTTCCAGCGGATCACGCCCAAGACCATAAGACCTATATAATATTCAAAATTGCTGTATTAGAATCCGCCCTCGCAATTTTCGCAACGACGTCGATCGGCAATCAGGGGATCCCGCAGGTTTGGAATCGAAATTCGATAGCCCGATACATTCCCGATGTCGCGTCAGCACTCACCCGAATGACAGGGAGAAGTTCATGAGATCACCTATTGCCAGTTTTCTGGGAGCAACGATCGTCGCCGGCATCAGTGCCAGTGCCAGCGCCGCGTTCGAGTCCGGCTATGGCGCCCGGGAATGCGACAGCTTCCCGTTTCCCTATCACGCCGCCTCGCCGATGCGTCGGGGTGATGCCAGAGACGCCGAGCGTGACGCCTGGTGGGCGGAGCGCCGTCGTCGGGTCGAATCCAGGGGTGCGGGCCGCCCGATGCGTTTTCATCGCAGCGAAACCCCCTGGGCGCCATATCCGGGAGGACAGGGTGCACCCATGGTGACAGGTACGGCAACCGATGCCGGTCCCGCGGCCGCAACGGGTAATGTGCCCGACTCGTCGGTCACGGCGCCGGTCCCCGGCTCGGGCCCCTGGACGGCGTATCCTCACCCGATCGCGCCGCCGGTTTACGGCATGATGCCGCCCCCGCCTCCCGCGTTCGGTCCGTCGGCAGGTTTTCCGGCCGGGGCACAAGCCGGTGCCCCGGTTCCGGCGGGCGCCGAAGCCGGGGCTTATCCAGCGGGCAGTCCCGTTGCCCCCTTCGGGCCGATGTCAGGTGTCGGGGGGCCGTGGGGTCCGATGGCATCCGCCCCGATGGTTTCACCCGCATGGGGTGGTCCCTGGAATGGCCCCATGCGTGCTGCCCCCGCCTATGAGATCGCCCCGGGGAATACCTATGGCGCACCCGCATCGGGCAATGTGACGGACGGTCAGCCGGCGAGCGCACCGGACGGGGACGACGCGCCTGCAGCAAACAGTGGTTCCCCCGCGGATGCCTCGTCGGAACCCGCGGCGAAGGACAAACTGGCGAAGGCATCCCTCGATACCGACAGGGACGGTGTCAGCGACTACAGCGACCTCTGCCCCGATACGGGCGCCGGCGCCAGGGTGGACGACTTCGGGTGCGAGGCGGAGTCCCCCATCGTTCTGCGTGGCGTGAAATTCTTGACCGACTCCGACAGGCTGACGCCGGAATCCACGGGCATTCTGGACTCCGTCGCGGAGACGCTGAAATCGAACCCCGATGTCAGCGTCGGCCTGAACGGCTACACGGACACCGACGGTGATGCGACCTACAACAAGGACCTCTCGCAACGCCGTGCCAACACCGTCATGGCGTATCTGGTCATGCAGGGTGTCGAGGCCGACAACCTCGTGTCGAAGGGATACGGCGAGGAGAATCCCATCGCGTCCAACGATACACCCGACGGCAAGGCGACCAACCGGCGTGTCGAGTTGACCCGGCTGTCCGGGGAATGAGCTGACGGAATGGCGCGGGTTCAGCCGCGTCGTCATCGTTTCAGGACCTCGCGACAGGAGGGCGGCCGTGATGTAGCGGTCGCCCTTTTTTCATTCGAATGAAACAGGGCAGGACCGGGTAGACGTCGATATCCAGCCAGCTGGAGTGATCGTTGGCGCGAACCGGGCTTTCGGCGTTGAACAGGACGGCGATTATGGTGCTCGTCTCCCATGCGGTCTGCCGGTGTCCCGCACCCGATGGTAATCAAACGGCGCCAGCGGGCCCGGAAGGTTTTGATCCGTTCTAATGCAGTAAACTCTCGGCCGGGCCGCTCGAACTTCGCGGCGACGATCGATTGGCTAAGGCGATTTCTGTCAAATGACATACCAGCCTACTTGCCTTTTCGCCCGTCTTCGGCGTTGCGCCAACCGTCACGTAGCTCGCTATGCTCCGGTTGGCGCGCCTTGAATACGAACGAAAATCCGGCGCATTCTGGTATGCCATTTTCCGGCAATCGCCTAAAACCACGGTATCTGGAAGGACGAAAAATGACTGAATATCAAACCCTTCGCGAGGCCCTGACATATGAACCCGTGC
>JAYENI010000098.1:30147-35619 GCA_034722015.1 Pseudomonadota bacterium | reverse complement strand
CCTGCCTTCCCCCTCAGAGGGGGAAGGGGTTTGTTTTGTCCCTCCCCCCTGGCAGGGGGGAGGTCAGGAGGGGGGTTGAGACCCGATTCGTATCGCCTCCGTTATGCGTTCCATTACACCGTAGATGTTGTTCAACACCTCGTTGTTCCAGAACCGCAATACACGAAAACCACGCTGTTGCAGCCATGCGGTTCGTTCTTCGTCGTAGTCTTCCCGCTCACCGTGTTGACCGCCGTCCACCTCGATGACGAGTCTTGCATCGAGACAGGCAAAGTCGACGATGTACCGGCCGAGAGGATGTTGCCTGCGAAATCTGAGCCCCGCAACCTGCCGTTGCCTGAGATGCCGCCACAGTGCGCGTTCGGCGTCGGTCAATTCGCGCCTCAGCTGGCGGGCGCGATGTTTTAGTGGGGGCCTGATTCGTGCTGATTCCGACATACCCGTTTCAACCGAGGTTCCATCCCCCTGCCAGGGGGAAGGAGTTTGTATTGTTCCTTCCCCCTGGCAGGGGGAAGGTCAGGATGGGGGTCGGGACTGTCAACCGGCAGGGCACCGATCCCGACTCCCCACCCCCATCCCAGCCTTCCCCCTCAGAGGGGGAAGGG
This sequence comes from Pseudomonadota bacterium, assembly GCA_034722015.1. Classification (GTDB taxonomy): domain Bacteria; phylum Pseudomonadota; class Gammaproteobacteria; order JAJDOJ01; family JAJDOJ01; genus JAJDOJ01. The sequence continues at coordinate 35,014 of JAYENI010000098.1, read as the reverse complement.
GATTGCACTGCCTCCCCCTGCCAGGAGGAGGGTGAAAGACCTAACCTTGCTAGCCCTTTGGCGTATACCAGATCGGTGAGGTATATCCCCGCTCCTGCGTGGTCATGGGGACCTCCGCCGGCATCTTGAGATCAAAGCGTTTCGCCTCGTAGGCGGTCCAGCGCGGTGTCGGGATTTCGATCACGCGGGCGTAGTAGAACGCCTTCAGCGATGGGTCGAAGCCCGGGTCGCTCCATACCGTGATCAACTCCGGTTCTCCGATGGTGTTGGTCCAGGTCGCGTTGGCGACATCAACCGTGTTCCCGACGGGTGGAAGCTTGCCATCGGGACCCGGTTTTCGGTCGTCGCTCCAGGCGACGTCGTATACCTTTTCCTGCACGTTACCTTCGACGTCGAGCCATCCCTTGACGATCTGGATGCGGTCCAGGTTGCCGCTGTAGGGGTCCTTCATCGCGGCGACGAGGAAGTTCGGGGACTTGCCCATTGGCGCCGCCGGCAGATCCCCTCCCATGGGAACGCCCTTGGCATATCCAACCCCCGCGGGCAGCCGTGACAGGGCATCGGCGTCGTCGAATTCCCAGCCGCCGAAGAACCGCACCGTCATGCGCGGTCCGGTGGTGGCATAGGTCTCCTTGCGCTTCATGGCGTCGAAGATCGCTTCGCGCGTGTTCTCCGTAGCCCAGATCGCGGCATAACCGCTTGCCGCCTGTTTCCAGCCGTAAACGTTCAGACTCGGGTCCGGCGCCTGGATCACGACGTGTTCCCAGCGATGCGGCTCGGGTTCGACACCGGAGTGTTTGCCGAAGAAGTTCTCCTCCTCGACCGCGGTGAGGGAGGTGTGGGCGTCGGTACTTCCGATCATGCCGAACTTGTAGGGATTGACGCCGAGGTTCCGTTCCAGGGTCAGACCGGTCTTGAGCGCCTCGCGGGCATATTCCGACTTCAACATTTCGGGTTGCTTGAGTTCCGTGCCGTCGAGGTTGGCCGTGTCCCAGGTCTCGTAGTCGGCAAATTCGTCGTTGGGAGACAGCGCCGGATGCGCCTCGCCGTCACCCTTGATCTGGGTCACCTCGATCAGGGGCTCGTAACGGGCCCGAAGGGTCGCGATCTCCCGTGTGAGAGGTTTTCCGTTGAAGGTCTCGACGTTGAACATGCGTCCGTTGGAGAGGTTGCCGTTGTGAGGAATGGCCAGAACCTCGGCGCCCGTTTCTTTTTCCAGCTCGCCGAGCGCCCTCCAGAGGTCCTCCGGGTTCTGGCTGTCGAATTGCGAAAATGGCACCGTGCGCCTGGCGACACTGGCGTCATCACGGAAGATCACGTTTCGGTGGAGATTGTAACCCCCGATCGCGGTCCATTCGTACCCGATCAGGGCCGTAAAGCGCCCCGGTTCGTTGTACCGGTCCGCCAGTGCGGTGTAATCGCGCCAGGCATTGCGGACCGCCTTGTCGCTCCGGATCGGCGGCTCCTTCTTTGACAGCGAGGCGACGATCTCCATCGCCGCGGCGAAGGTTTGATCGGGGTCGCCGCCCTTCAGCATGTCGTACCAGCGCCTGCCCTTTTCGGTCGCCAGGATCTCGGGATCGCCCTTCAGGAGCTGGGGCATCAGGCCGTACATCTCGGCGTGGTCCGACACGACGATGAAGTCCAGCGGCCGGGACAGTTTGGCGCGCAGGCCGTGCGTGGTCGTTACCTCTTCGCCGCGCGCGAAGCGGAAGGCCTCTTCCTGGCCGAGCCGGTTCATGGTTCCGGCGTCCACCGAGACCATGGTGTGCAGGTGGGTGTCCCCCCAGAGTACGCGGGTCGGAAATTCCCGTCCGACGTAGGGGGAGTACTCCTGCTTCGTGAACACGCTTTCCACGCCCGCCTTGTCCGGCAGGTATTCCTGCGCGAATGCGACGGCGGGAATCACGGCCAACGAAAATACCAGAGTCAACAGGCTGCGTGCATGCATGGCGTCATTCCTTCTCGGGCGGCTGGCTGGAAGGCTAGGGCGTGTACCAGATCGGTGAGGTATAGGCACGCTCCTGCGTCGATGTCGGTGCGCCTTCCGGAATCGGGACATTGAAACGGAAGGCATCGTATGTCGACCAGCGCGGCGTCGGGATTTCGATGACGCGGCTATAGTAAAAGGCGGACTGGGCGGGATCGAAATCCGGATCGGTCCACACGGTGACCAGCTCCGATGCACCGATGGTGTTGGTCCAGTTCGCGTTTTTCACGTCTACGGTATTGCCCACGGCCGGCAGTTTGCCGTCCTTGCCGGGCTTCCTGTCGCCGGACCATGCGACATCGTAGACCTTTTCATGGGTCTCGCCGCTCTTGTCCCGCCAGCCCTTGACGATCTGGATGCGGTCCAGGTTGGCGCCAACGGGGTCGCGCAGCGCATAGACCATGAAGGACGGCGCCCCGGCGTCGGCCGGTGCGGCCGGCAGGTCTCCTCCCATCGGCACACCTTTGGTGTAACCGGTGAATGCCGGTGAGCGGCTGTTGACATCCTGATCGGTGAACTCCCAGCCACCGAAGAAACGCACCATCAGGCGACTGCCGGTGGTGGCATAGATTTCCTTGCGTGCGATGGCGTCGAACAGCCCCTTGCGGGTGTTTTCTGTGGCCCACACCGCTGTCAGACCCGACGCGGCCAGTTTCCAGCCATCCATTGTTACGGTTTTATCCGGCGACTGCATCATCGGGTGCTTCATCCGGTCGGGGCTCGGCTCGTAGCCGGTGTGCTTGCCGAAGAAGTTGTCTTCCTGCGCCGTGGCCAGCGAGGTGTGGCTGTCGGTGGAGCCGAGCTGCCCGAATTGGTAGGGGTTGGTGCCGAGCTTCGCCTCGAGGACGAGACCACGCTTCAGCGCCTCGCGGGCGTACTCGCCGGCCAGCATCTTTTTGGTCTTCAGTTCCGAGAGGTCGAGGTTGCCGAGATCCCAGGTCTCGTAGTCGGCGAATTCGTCGTCGGGTGAGAGATAGGGATGGGTCTCTCCATCACCCTTGATCTGGGTGGTCTCGTAGGCAGGTTCCCACTTCGCCCGTTCGGTCACGTACTCTTCATCGAGCGTTTTGCCGTCGTATTGCGCCTCGAGCGGAAACATGATGCCGTTGGAGAGGTTGCCGTTGTGCGCAATCGCCAATACATCGCCGCCTGTCTTGTCTTCGTAGTTTGCCAGCCACTTCCACAGGTCGCGCGGGTTCGGGCTGCCCAGGGGCGGTGTCGTCGTGTAGGCAACGATCCGCGAGGCCTTGTCCGCGTTATCCCGATACATCACGACCCGGTGCATGTTGCCGCCCCTGAGCAGCGAGGTCCATTCGAAGCCGATGAAGGCGGTGAACTTGCCCGGATCGTTGAATTTCTCCGCCGCGTCGATGGTCGACTGCCAGACGGACTTGTAGGCCTGGCTATCAGGGGAATAGGTCAACCCTTCCGGGAAATCTCCCTGCGAGAATCGCCCGATGAGTTCCAGTGCCACGCTGACACCGTCACCTGCCTGAATCCGTTCGTACCAGTCCTTGCCGGTCGGGTCGGCGAGGATATTCGGCTTGCCGGCATAGAGATCGGGGAAAAGCCCCATGTTGTCGGAGTGGTCGGCGACGACCAGGAAGTCGAACGGACGGGAGAGTTTCGCCGGCATCCCGCTCGACGAGGTGACCTCTTCGCCGCGTGCGAACCTGTACGCCTTGTCGAGGCCGAGCCGGTTGCCGAATGCCCCGGCATCCATGGAGAGTGAGGTATGCAGATGGGTGTCGCCCCAGTAGACGTTGCTGGGGAAGCCCCGCCCGGCATAAGGCGAATAGCTCTTGCCCGTATAGGCCGGCGACAGAACTTCCTTTGCGTCTGGCGGAGGCGGCACCTGGGCCTGTGCCGATAACACAGTCAGTACCAGACCAAAGGCCAGCACCGGGTACACTGGCGATATTCTGCGTGACGTCATGGCCGTACTCCTTTGGTTTTCGGAATGACGGAGTCCCACGGTTGCTTTCTCCTCGTTTGCGCGATGGCGGGGATCCGGTAAAGCGTAACAGAATGGCGGGTGTGTCGTTGACTCGGAAAGTGACGTCGCGGCGTTACACAACACAACGAAAAAGGGTCGCCCGTCGGACGACCCTCTCCCTGTATCAACCAGTCGGGCTATTTCGGCTCGAAGGTGAATTTCTGACCGGCGACGCTGACATCGAACATCATGCCGCCCTTGGTCTGCGTGAACACGGCCACACCGTCGCTGAAGTCGCTGTTCTTCGCCGCGCCTTTCTTGACCACGACCGCGGTGGCCTGCGCGCCCAGTTCGTAGTTACCTTCCTTGAATTTGTTGAGCGTGTCCGCGTCCTCGAAGAAGATGATCTCCCGATAGCTCTCCCCGCCGAACTGGAATCCCATGGACAGCTGTTTCAGGGACGTGTTGCCGATCTCCTTGCCCTGTTCGTAAACGATGCCTTTCCCGTAGGCCCCGCCGAACCCCATGCCGGCCTTGCCGACGGCGGGGAATACGGCATAGCCGTGGGCCTTCTCGAAAAAGGCCTTCAGGTCGGGATCGGTCAGCTTGAATGCGGTAACGGCCGCCTGCGCCTCGGTCTCCTCATTGGGGTCCCAGCCGGCCACCGTGGGGTTGGCCAGGAAAAACATCAGAAAGATCAGTCCCGTCAGGGCGGTTGTCCGCTGCCTCATGTCACATCACCATTAGAAAATAAGTATGGACTGTTATTGTAAGGCACGACGCGCCGGATCTCATCCCCAAAGAGGGGTATGAAAGCCCGCAGAGGGGTGTGAAAGGCCGGGGACAAGTGAGAAAGACCGTGAGTGACGATTGTCAATCGAGCGGTACAATGACGCGTGAGGCAGCCCCGGAGACCTCGCCGGTTCCCCGCCGCACTCGGG
>JAYENI010000098.1:0-30047 GCA_034722015.1 Pseudomonadota bacterium | reverse complement strand
AGCCCGCAGAGGGGTGTGAAAGGCCGGGGACAAGTGAGAAAGACCGTGAGTGACGATTGTCAATCGAGCGGTACAATGACGCGTGAGGCAGCCCCGGAGACCTCGCCGGTTCCCCGCCGCACTCGGGCCGGGCCCCGGTACGCCGGGCGGTCCCCGCAGTGAATTTCTGGCGAGGTTGTCATCGACTTCCTCGACCAGACGGTAGAGATCTACCGGCGGCATCAAGCGCCGACGATTGCTCCTCGAATCGAAACCTGAAACGCTTATCCGCCCGCGTGCTTTACGGCTTGCCCGGCCCCGCGAATACCCCGGTTGCCGGCGTTGCCGCCTATTCGTCCACCTCGACGATCACGCTGTCGCCGTTCTTTCCTTCGATGACGACGATTTTCCCCAGGACAGGGTGACGTCCCGCATGGACCGTCAGAGAGGGTTGTTCCTTGACTGCAATGACCTTGATCTCGTCCATCATGTCCTTGATCAGCTGGGGATCGGAATCAACAATACGCATGATCGGTTTTCCCTGAAGTTGCCGCGTGTGAAAGACGATCGAATGTAATCCTGGAGCCCGGGAACATCAAGCAGTACAGTCCGGCGCCAGGGCGTGGTAGTTTTGTGCGCCGCCCGCGATCAGATTACACCGATTGTCTGTGAGATCGAAAAATTTTAATGGAGGAAATGGAAATGATTCAAGAGACGAATGTTACGTGGCACGAACATCAGGTTGCCCGTAGCAACAGGGAGGCGCTGAACGGTCACAAGGGCTGTGTTATCTGGTTTACCGGGCTGAGTGGCTCGGGGAAGAGTACGATTGCAAATGCCCTTGACCACAAACTCCACCAATGGCGCATGCGCAGTGTGGTTCTGGATGGCGACAACGTCCGTCATGCCCTCAATGCGGGGCCGTCCATGCTCCTGGACACGCATGGCGAGGCGTTTGCGCAGCGTTTCGGGCTGGGGTTTTCCGCCATGGACCGGGAAGAGAATATCCGGCGCATCGGTGGTGTCGCCCAGCTCTTCTCCGAGGCCGGCATCATCGCGTTGACAGCCTTCATCAGCCCCTACCGTGTCGATCGTGATCGGGTGAGGGATAACTGCCTTGTGGAAGAGTTCATCGAGGTGTTCGTCGATACGCCAATGGAAATTTGTGAATCGAGGGACCCCAAGGGCCTGTACAAAAAGGCGCGGGCGGGAGAGATAAAGGGCTTCACCGGTATAGACGACCCCTATGAAGCCCCCGTGTCACCCGAACTGGTGCTTTCGGCAGCCGAGAAGACCCCTGATGAACTTGCAGACGAGGTGCTGGGCTTTTTGCAGCAGAAGGGTATCTGCCCTTCGCCGGGTGATGACCTTTCACCACGAAAAAGGGCAGGTGAAACCGTTTAGACAATCGGGTTTCGGCGCATGCTGAGCGCCCTTCACCGGTTTCGACAGACCGTCCTGTCCCGGACGCTTCTGAACATGCCTGGGGGGCAGTCGAAGGGCCGTGCCGCGGCGATTGCCGTCTGGTGGGCGCCGAATACAATGTCGTGCGCGGCCAGGCACGCGCGGATCCGGCCGGCGAGGGGCATGGCGCCCGCGGGACGCAGGGGTTTGATCAACGGGATGCGCGCAGCATCATCTTGCACTCGCGGGAACCGACAGTCTGCACCCTGCTACCTCCCTTTCAGGTATCAGGCAAGTGCAGGCTGGATGTGTGAGGCGCGCTGTTCGGATTTCCCGCAGGACGCGTTGAGTGTCCCGAAGGTCGGCTACCGCCTTTTTCGTCGATAGCCGAGAAACGTCCCGGTGCCGGCCGCGGCCGCCGAAGGCAGCAGGGCCGTCAGATACTTTTGCGCGGCATCCAGGTTTTCGCCCAACCAGTCGAGACTGGTATGGACCCATTGCTCGATGGCGGAGCCGTCCACACCGATCTTCGCCAGGAGAAAAAACAAGACGAGGACGACACCCCCGATGATGGCCGTCGTTCGAAGGGCTCGCCGTGCGCCCCAGCCGATGAGAAATCCCCCGAGAAAGCTGCCCGCCAGGGTCATGATGGCCGGCGCATAAGGCGATAGCAGGGACGCGGCCGATCCTTCTTCCGGGGACGTGAGCCAGACACCTCCCGCGCCGAACAAAGCTGCCCCGGCCGCGAGGAACGATTTCGAGGTAAGGGGCGAGGGAACGCGGCGGGCGGCCTCCTTGACCTGACCCGGCTCGTCGTTCCCATCTCTCCTGATATCAGGCGCTGTTTTTCTCATCAGTAATACTGAGTTTATCTGAGAGCGCCGCCGTAGTTCCAGGACTTTCCCTGTAGGTCGGGTTAGCGCAGCGTAACCCGACGCATGGAGGCGTGAAATTGTCGGGTTACGCTGCGCTAACCCGACCTACCTTGGCAGAGCAGACCTAGTGGTCGAGGACCTTTTTCCCCAGTCCATCGTCATCGTCATGACGGCGCTTTTCCACTGGCCCCTTCTCCTCGATGCCGGCGGCGCCGCGAGCGGTGTCGCCGGCGGCCTCTTTGGCATCGCAGCGTCCGCCGACCCCGACCGTGGCCTTCATGGCGGTACTCTTAGCAGCCTTCTTTGCGGTGCAATCCGGGTCGACGACGCCGGCTGACGCCGCCGTGGATGCCAGTGACAGGGCGGCGAACGCGATTGAGAACAGGGTTCCTGTGTTCATGTTCTTTACTCCTGATAAGACGGTTTCTGTCAAATAACATACCATCCTGCTTGTCTTTTCGTCCGTCCTCTGTGTTGCGACAACCGTGACATAGTACGACTATGCGCCTGTTCTCGCGCCTTGATGACGAACGATAATCCGGCGCGATCTGGTATGTTATTTTCCGGCAATCGCCTAAAGGGAAACGGGGGCATTTGCCCGACGTCGTGTCACCGGTCCGTTTTCAGCTGTTCAACACGCCCCGAGAGCCGCTTGAGACGCAAGGCAAGGAAGATCAGCAGTGCGGCGATCACAAAAGCGGCGGCGGCGATGACCCAGGCGATCGCCACGACACCCGTGCCCGGCCAGAAGATCAGTACCAGCCCGACGATTGCCGCAACGACGCCAATGCCGGTCATCAACCCGCGGTCAGGGTCATCCGGTTGCAGTTGCCGACTGGAGACGATCTGCATGATCCCCGAGAGCAGCGCCCAGATACCGAAAATCACGAACAGTGTCTTTACCGTGGCGCCCGGCCAGAAAAGCAGAACCGCACCCACGACCAGGCTGATCGCCGCCTGGATGAGATACGGTGTCCGGTCGAGGCTGCGGTATGCGGCAATCAGACCCAGGGCGCCGTCGGCCAGCAGGTACAGGCCTACCAGACGCAGCAGGATACTCAGGCTGGCTGACGGCCAGATCAATGCGCACAGACCGAGCGCCAGCGCGATCAGGCCGCGCAGCAGAAATGACCACCAGACCTTTCCGTGCCGCCTGCCCGCGTGATACTCGATGCCTGTATTCGATGCCGTCATCATCGTGTCCCCCAAGTGTTTGTCTGTACCGGATTTCCGCTAAATGCGGTGTTACAGGATCTTCAGGTGGTCCCTTTCCGTTCCCGATTCAACCTGCCGCTATTGTGTCATACACCGCAATGAATCGGCAGTAGCAGAGTACGGATCCGGCGAATTCCCCGTTCGGCCCTAGCCCGTCGGCACGGTCAGTACCGGCGCGGCCGAAGGGGTCTTCGGCGACTGCAACTGAAACAGCGAGAGCAGCAGCCCGAAGGTCTGCTTGCTGCGCAGGTCCGAGTGCGGGATGTAGAACCAGAACTCCTGATATTGAACCGCCACGAAGGCGTCGCCGGGCCGTTCGGGACCAGACTGGACCCGCAGCGGAAAAAGAAATTCCTCCAGGCTATCGTCGCCCGGGTGCAAACCCTCGACGGTGCGGTGCTCGGAAATGTGTATGGGCGGGACTTGTACACCGCGCGCCAGGTGTCCCATCAGGGTCAGCATGGAACGTTGCACGATCGTGATCTCGTCCGGAGCCCGGCGCACCACGTTCTCGGTCAGCCGGAATTCCGATCGTTCCGCATCGAGGTCCAGCAGGTCCTTGAGCTCGCCGATGCGCGCATTGACTTCGGGATTGTTCGTGTCACCGAATACCAGGTAGCGCGTCTCTCCACCATCCTCGTCGTTTCGTTGTACCTCCAGCGATTCCTCCCTCGCCAGTTCGATGAACAGACTCACCATGCGCAGAAAACGCTGCTGTCTCGCGAGTTGCTCCTGACTTGAATGACCCTGGAATGGAAGGCTCTCCACCTTCAAGATGGTATGTCATGTGACAGAAATCGCCTTAATATTCGGGGCCCTGAATACCGGTTGAAACATGCGCCGGTAGTGACTGGGATGCCGTTGCCGCAACGGAAGGCTTCCCCGAGGGGAGAGGCGATGCGGACCCTGAACAGGGCCCGGGGCGGTTCCGACCGCACCAGGTTCTGCCAGATGTTCCCGGTGGCCAGCAGCACATCCACCATGCCATACAGGGCGGAGCCCGCCGTCTCCGGCACCGCGACAATCAGCACGTCCACAAGACCTTTCCCGGCGACTTTCATCACGGCGACCTGAATTGGTGGCACAAAAGAACCGATACTGTCAGAAATCCATCTTAGGCGATTGCCGGAAAATGGCATACCAGAATGCGCAGGATTATCGTTCGTCTTCAAGACACGGTAACGGGCGCATAGTCGTTCTATGCAACTGTTGCCGCAACGCCGAAGACGGACGAAAAGACAAGCAGGCTGGTATGTGATTTTCCAGAAATCGCCTTATAGCCCGCTTTGTCAAGGTTTATCGTGAATCCCACGTCGCGGCCAGGCGGTTCAGCACCCCGGGCGACGCACCGTAAATCGACACTATCGAGGAGAGAGACCATGACCGATCAAATGAAAAACGTGCAGGAAGAGATCGTCCCGAAGGGCGTGCGGGTAAACGGCATCGATATGGACATCCTGGGGGGGGCCGTCAATGCGATCCAGCAGGACCCCGGACTCGGAATCAGCAAGTTCCGGGCGCGTAACACCTGGGTTGGCGGAAACCGGAATCGCACCACGATTACCGGCTTCTACGGGGCGAGGCAGGAAATTGCGCACAAGCAGTCATTCGAACTGCACGCGGACGAGCCCCCCATCCTGGCCGGAAACGATAACGGCGCCAATCCGGGTCGAGCACCAGCTACATGCACTGGCCGCCTGCGTGACGACGAGCATGGTCGCCCATGCCGCCGTGCGGGGCATCCACATCGAGGAACTGGAGTCCGAACTGGAAGGGGACATCGACCTGAACGGTTTTCTGGGACTGTCCGATGCGGTACCCAGGGGCTACACCGATATTCGTATCCGGTTCAAGGTCAAGGCGGATGTGGACAACATGGAACGTCTGAAAAGACTGACCGCGTTCTCGCCGGTGTTCAATACCATCACCCAGGGAGCGAATGTCGACATCCGGGTCGAACCAAAATAAGGGCGCGCCAAGGAAACGCAGAAGGCTGGCAGTGACGAGAGTTCCGCACTCTCGTCACTGACTTTACCGGGTCATCACCCGGCGCCGACTCGGCCGAAGGTGTTGTGCCCGACTTCCGGCCAACCTTTGAAAGGTCGTGGTGACGCTGTTCGTGATGGCTCAGAATGAACTGGAATAAAAGTGTAGGATGATATCGTGCCTCCACTGTTCCACGGATGACTGGAAACGGCCAGAAACTTCAGGTCGTCCCGGTGCCGGTGAGCGTCCGTTCGATACGGACTGGAGACGGTCGCCGTCGCGCGACCACGGGCCGGAGTCGACTCGAAACGGACACTCATCCAACAGCGAAATCGAAACGCATCGGCATGGCAATTCGATTTTAATGACTAGATAAAAGTCGAATACAAAGTATGCAGGTAACAAGCGAACTAACCGTTCGCAGATGATTCCAGTTTGTCCAGACTTTGAGATAGCGGGACCATACCGGGTGCGCATCGGCACTGTTTGGATCCAGTCTCGAAAGAGAATTGTTAAGGGGCACGTTGATTAAGACGGTGCAGACAAACATGCCGACGAAATAGACCGCCCCCGCGACCAGAGTCACCTCAGCGCCAGTTTCACCCCAATGAACGAAGGCAAAAATAATTAGAACCACTGAAACTATCGACGAACCAAAGAAAAGTGGCATAAATAAGGAATGAAGTATCGTCTTATTGATAGCGTTCATTGCGGCGATAGATTGTGTTGCGTCGATTTTTCGGAAGGCCTGCATGATAAATCCGGAAAAGGCAAAATAGACCCCGGCGATAAGACCGCTGCTGAGTGCAGCGGTCCACAAAAGAGCTGTAACAATAGTTGAAGACATCACGCAGATTCCTTCTGCAATTCAGGTGTCCATACGCCAGATTCAATCGTCTTCCGCACATAGGTTTTGAAGTCCGAAGGCGGCCGGCCAAGAGCCTCTTCAACACCTGACATCACATGACGGTTTCTGCCGTCAAATACTACGGTGAACAACTCTCGCAGCAACCATTGCAGGTCTTCTGGTGCCCCCTCTTCGCGTAAAGCGTTGATGTATTCATCGACTGGAATACTGGTATATTTTATGGGCCGACCAAGTGCCTCGGAAATTGCTTTGATGCATTGAGCGAAAGTCAGAGCGCGAGGGCCGGTGACTTCGTACAGCCTATTTCGATGGCCGGGTTCGGTTAAGGCGGCAACCACAACGTCAGCGATGTCGTCAGCGTCGACAAAAGGCTCAACGGTGTCTCCAGCAGGTAATACCAGTTCGCCAGACAATATTCCCTCCAACATAAAGCTTTCACTGAAGTTTTGGAAAAACCAGCTGGCTCTGACAATATTCCATGAAATACCGCAAGTCTTGAGTATTTCCTCTGCGCGTTGTGCGCCTTCCTCTCCCCGCCCCGAAAGTAGAACGATGTGTTTCAATCCAGTTTCAGCAGCGACTCGCACGAACTCTTTAATTGCTGCTTGTGCATTTGGTACTGCAAGATCCGGCTGATAGGTGACATATGCAGCGCTAGTGCCATTGATTGCAGACCGCCATGTCGCGGGATTTTCCCAGTCAAATGACGGGTTTGTTGACCTGGAAACAGGGCGGGTGGCATATCCAAGGGCTTGTAGGCGCTGGTTTACTCGTGCGCCTGTCTTTCCGTTTTTACCGATGATGAGGATGGGTGGCTTTTTCATGATTTCCATTTCCTGTCTTGGTTTGTAGTGAGGTTGAACAAATTGTCAGATCGTCATGGATGTAGAATATGCAGGATGCCAAGTGGATCTACAATCACTAAAAGTCTAAATAATTATACTGTTCGTCCAAACTCTCTGGATTTATGATCAAAACTGATGGCAGAATAGAAACCATGCTGCGTACCAACAAGAAGATCCCATCCTTCACGGACCCGCTCGGCGAAACCCTGCACTTGCTCCGGCTCACCGGTACCCTTTACTGCAGATCCGAGCTAACTGCGCCCTGGGGCGTCGATCTGCCTGCGTTTGATGGATGTATGATGTTCCATGTCGTCACAGTCGGCCGCTGCTGGCTCGAGGTCGAAGGAGACGAACCCCGCCTGCTTCAACAGGGCAGCCTGGCACTTGTCCCCCACGGCACCGGTCACTGTATCCGCAGCAGCCCGACGGCCGAGGTCGAGCCGTTGTTCGACATACCGGTTGAACAGGTCAGTGATCGTTACGAGATCATGCGCTACGGTGGCGCTGGTGAATTGACTCACCTCACCTGCGGTGTTGTGCGCTTCGATCACGTGGCGGGCCAACAGCTCATCGCGCTGCTACCCAGGGTTCTGCAGATCGACACCTGGGACGATGATGAGGGCAGCTGGCTTCAAAGTACGCTTCGCTTCATTGCCCGTGAAGCCAGGGAGCTACGACCGGGTGGAGAGACGGTCATCACTCATTTGGCCGATATTCTCATCATTCAGGCGATCCGGTCGTGGATCGACTCGGCGCCCGAAGCTGATCGGGGTTGGCTCGCCGCCCTGCGCGACGACCAGGTAGGAAGGGCGCTCGCTGCGATCCACTGCGAGCCGGAGAAAGACTGGACCGTGGCCTTGCTGGCCAAAGAGGTCGGAATGTCGCGTTCAGGTTTCTCGGCCCGGTTCACCAACCTGGTCGGCGAATCTGCCATGCGCTACCTCACCCATTGGCGCATGCAACTTGCCCGTGCACAACTTCGGGAAACGTCGGATTCTCTCTCGGTTCTCGCCGATCGTCTGGGGTACCAATCCGAAGTCGCTTTTTGCAGGGCATTCAAGCGGGTATTTGGCGTGCCGCCAGGAAGCATTCGCCAAGTCGCCACACCCTCGGTTCAGGATAGGGTGAACTGATGTAGCCACCTGCTGGAAAATTCATTCGTCTCGTTCACCAAGTGCCTTCTTGTATCCTGCGGCGAAGGCTTGGGCCAACACCTGTGCAAACTCGTCGGGGCTCTTCCAATACCAGGAGTGTGCCGTGAATACACTGGCACCTGAGCTTTCGGTACCGTTGACAGTGAAGCCGCCGCGAAGATTCACGGGTTCGCCTAGTCGCTGGGCGACTCTTTCGGGCACATCCGGCACGTCAATGACCCCCTGTGTCAGGATAGATGTCGTCTCTTCGTGAAAGACGTTGTTTGAGCTGGGGGCTAACAAGGTAGAGGGGAGTCACCGCCTGCCGGCGTCTGCCGGGTAGGAGCCCGAGGGCGACTGGACGGCAGACGGTTTCGTCGCGGGATGCGAGCGATGACGGGGGTTGCTCAGCGTGATTGCCTGCGGAAGTCCATCGGCGAGCACCCAAACTGATCGTGAAAGGCGTGGGAAAAGTGACTACGGCTAGCGTAGCCTACCTTACTGGCGATGCCATCGACTGATAGCCCACTGACTTGAAGCAGTTGGGCCGCCCGCCGAAGCCTGATGTCTCGTACATAGTCCATGGGAGTACGCCCAAAGCACTGCTCAAAGTGCCGGGCGAATGTGGAACGACTCATATTAGCCACGCTCGCCAGCGACTCAAGCGTGTGAGGCTGTTCCGGATGGTCGAGGATAGTTTCGATGGCGCGCGACAGGCGCGCATCATCGAGCGCCGACAACCACGGCAAGGCGCCGCCACCCTGCTGGCTGGCACGCCGCAACACCTGGATCAGGCACTGGTTCATGAGCGCGGTCATCATGGCGGCGCAGGCGGGACCGGACTGCCGGTACTCGTCGATCAGTGTTTCGAAGATGCCCCGCATCCGTGGGGAGTCCCCAAAATCCAGGACGATTGCCTCCTTCAGGTGGTCGAACAGCCCCATGCCGCCTGCGTAGCTCACCTGAACGCGGCCGCACGCCACGGTAAGGCTTAGCGCATCGAGTGGGCCGGCGACGAGTTCGCAAAGCGGCGCTGCGGGGTCGCCCTGACCTTCGACGCCGGTCTCGTGGCTGACGGAGCCGCATTGGATGGCGTGAGTGAGGCCCGGCGGCATGACCGCCAGCGAGTTGCCGGGCAAGGCAAGGACCTGGCCCGAGCCGAGCTTGAGTTCACCGTTGCCGAGCAGGATGTAGTGCAACGTCACCCAGTCACGGCAGGGAAGCCGGAGCCTCCAGCCTTCGGCCAGTCTGCAGGTGGCAAACGGGTCGACCTTCAGTGCGAGGTTGTCGAAGAGCTTCTCCAGCAGCATACCGCATCATCACACGGTTTGGCCGGGCTGACAATCGCCAGACCTGCCACCCCAAACCGGCTGTCCGACACCGATTGACACGTCAAGGCACGCCTTCAAGACCCTTCCGCACATCCTGTCCGGCATCCTGATCATCACATTCAGAGCACTTTTGGGTCAGCCGAAATATCGCGCCAACCCGGGAGGAAGCAACAATGAACCCGTTCACCAACCATCCACGGCAGCAGGGAGTCACCTATTTCGAGCACTGGCGCTTCGCCATGGGTATCGCCTGCCGCCTCGTCACCAGTGTAGCGGCGTTTGCGGTACACGCGCTGCTGCCGTTCATCCCGATCGAGCCGCGGCGCGATCTGGAATCGACCGCCGCCTGGCTGACGGAACGCAACCGGTGGATCGAGACCGCCAGACGAACGGGCCGCGCCGACGGGCAACCGAAGGTCACTGTCCTTAACCAACCGAGCGCGATTTGATGGGGTTTTCGCGATCGAGCGATGAAAGGAGGAACGCCTATGAGCCGGAAGATATGAACCGATCCCACATCGTGGCATCGACGATCGGTGCGATTCGTCGTGAAACGCACCCTGAACACACACAGGAGAGAAATCATGGATATCGATAGCAAAGACACCGCGGTGCTGGTCACCGATCCGCAGAACGATTTCCTCAGTGAACAGGGCGTCACCTGGCAACTGGTCGGGGACAGTGTCAAGGAGAACGGAACCATCGGCAATATCGAGCGGCTTTTCGAGGCGGCCAAGGAGAATGGGTACGAGGTCTTTGTCTCGCCCCACTACTATTACCCCACCGACCACGACTGGAAGTTCGGCGGGACCCTCGAGAAGGTCATGCACGAGATCCATATGTTCGATCGCGGCGGTTCCCTCAGCCTGGACGGCTTCCAGGGATCGGGCGCCGACTGGCTCGAGCGCTACAAGCCCTTCATCGAGGACGGCAAGACCATCGTGGCCAGTCCTCACAAGGTCTATGGACCGGAGAACAACGACCTGGCCCTGCAAATGCGCAAGCGCGGCATCGGCAAGGTCATCCTGGCGGGGATGTCGGCCAACCTCTGTGTCGAGGCCCACCTGCGCGAACTGCTCGAGCAGGGCTTCGAGGTCGCCGTCGTCAAGGATGCGACGGCCGGCGCCCGGCACCCGGAACTGGGCGACGGCTACGAGGCCGCCATCGTCAATTTTGGCTATATCGCCAATGCGGTCATGTCAACGGACGAGGTCGTGAAGGCCATGGGGTAACGGCGTGTCGGCGACGGCGTGAGACTTGAGTGGCGGCATCAGTCGCGCAACGGCTGCTGTCGCCAGACCGCCAATTTTTCTGACACTGGCTGTCAAATCAAGTCCGGACTATCACGCCTTATCCTCCCTGCGCCGGCGCTACCCTGATCGGGAACGAGAGAGTAAAAAAAAGACCGAGTCGCCCTCGAGCCGGTTCTCGGCGGCAAACTCGTGATACCAGCGCAGGTCGAGACCAACCGAACGCTTTCCGGTCTTGAGCGGGTAGGCGATCTCCGGTCCGATCGCCGCGACGCGTCCCTTGAAGTCGCCCAGTATCGCGGGGCCGCCGGTGTCTGCGCTCAACTGCTGGTAGTAGTAACCGACGAGCCCGAAAGACGGGCCCCGCGCAGATGTTGTTTGTAAGTCAGTTCAAGGTAGTACACATCGTTCGTCAGGTACCAGCCGGGTTTGGGGATCAGACCGGCGAGGGGGCCGCGCTTGCCGAGAAGGTAGAGCGATTTGGCGCCCTCGACGGCCTGGGCGCCGGACGCAAGGACCGCCGCCAGAAGCGCTGCGCAGAGCACCAACCCCGGTCTTGTTTGCACGAATGTCATCACGGGTCCCGACAGACCGAGACGAAAACGAAGGTCGAAAACATGACTGAGAACTCGATTGCCCGGACCGGCTCCTAGCGACCGCGTGCCCTGCCGCCGCCCCCCCGTGGCGCGTGCCTTGCCCGCTCCCGGGACGCCCCGGCCTGTCGCGCACTGTAGTCGCGATTCAGACTTTTCTGATCGATTTGCGGGCTGATCCGGCTTTTTGCCTGGGAGACACTCTCCCCGGTCTGCCGTGTGGTCGGGTCGCGGGTCTGCGGTGCCGAGCGGTCGATGGCCTGCTTCGCGGCGTCCCGTTTCTCCGGCGTGATGTCCTCCGGCAGTTTGTTTTGCGGCTTCCAGGCCCCGTCGCTGCGGGCCTCCCAGCCGTCGTCGACGCGCTTGGCCACGCTGCCGTTCTTGTCCGCGTAGAGATCGTTGGCTCGCCCCTGTGTCGGGCGCGCTCGCTTCAGCTCGTGCCGCGCCTTTGACGGATCCGCGATGCGCGCCCGGTTTGCGGGCCGCTTGTAGACATTGCGGTTGTCGATGCGCCTGGCGTTCATCGTCTTGTTGTCGCCGATCCGGTTCGCGCTGATCTTGCGATTGCCGATATTGACGTTGTTGCCGATGTTGATGTCGCCGGTATTGATGACCGTCGGTCCGCGGTATCCACCGCCGTACCACCCGCCGCAGCAGCCCCAGGGTCGGTAGGATCCACCCCATCCTCCGCCCCAGCTGACGCCGAAACTGAAGAAACCGCTACTCCAGCTGAGGCCGAAGTTCCAGCCGCTCCACGGGTTGTAACCCACGTTGAAGCCCCAGGTCGGCGGGCGCGGATAGTACAGGGATCCCCGGTAGGGTGGATAGTAAAAGCCCGTGCCGTAGACGGGAACGCCGTAGTAAGGGAATGACCACAGGTAACCCGGAGTGTATCCCACGTAGACGACATCCGGGGTCGATTCGTAGATGTTCACGTGGGTGGTGTTGTAGACGGGCGAACTCGGCGGGATCTTCCGGATCTCCTCCTGCGGGATCGAGTCCGCTACCGTCCATGGGCCTTCGGGGGAAGTCGCCGTGAACCAGACGCCGCTGTCCACCGCGTAGTACCGGTCCTGGACCTTCAGCACCTGGGCGCCGGTGTTGACCGCGTACGAAACACTGGTGCCGGCGATCTTCTCGAACCGGGGCGTTCCGTCGTACTCCACTGTCAGGCTGGCCTCGCTGCGCTTGATGGCGGCGGTCTGCGGAATCGCCGCATCGAGCATTGCGTCCTCGGCCTCGTCGGTGTCGCTCACGGAGACTCGCAGGCCGCCGATGTCGGATGCGGGCGGGATGTTCCTGAAACTCGCCGGCAGCTGGTCTGACCTGACGAAGGTCCACGGTCCCGCCTGTGCCATCGACCGGTACCAGCGTCCGGACAGCAGGAGGTACATGTCACCCGAGGAGAGTTCGCGCAGCCAGGGGGATTCGGTGTTTTCCACGTAGAGCACTTCACCGCCCGGGAGGGACTTCCAGTTCGCCTTGCCGTCCGTCGAGATCAGTTCCGTCGGCTTCGTCGCCACCACGATGGCGGGCGGGGTTTTCGGGGCCTGGGCGTCCGGGTCGGGCGCGGGCAGCATCTTGACCAGGTCGGGCGGTGGTGCGTCGGTGGGCGTCCAGGGGCCGAGCGGGTCGCGAGACTGATACCACAACGCCCCGCTGCTCAGATAGAGCTTGTCAGATTTTGTGTTCCGCGCGACGACCAGGGGCGCATTCAGGGCCCGTTCGTAGTCGCTGTTATCCACCGCGGAGAACTGCGGCGCGCCGTCATAGAGCAACAGCACCGCAAGCTGCTCACTGAAGACGATTTTCGGTGGATCGTTATTGATCTTTTCGAGGCTTTTCTGCTCGATATCGGCGTTGGCGAGGCTTGACGAAAGCTGGTCCATAGAGATCTCGAACCCGGCCTGAGGTATCGCCGATTCGACGATCTGAGTGAAGCGCTGCTCGCTGGCCTCTTTGGAGTCCGGCCAGCCCACCTTCGTGACTTTCACATGACTCACCACGGCGGTGCCGGCATCGCGGTCCGTATCGATCCGCGCGCTGAACCACATTGCGCCGAAGATGGGGTCTGCCTTGTCCGTGAGTTCCAGCGATACGGCCGCCCGCCCGGTGAGTACGTTGCCGACCAGCGATTCGGGCTGGGGCTGATACACGATAATATTGCCTTCCGGGGCAGCAACCTGCTGGGGCCAGGGCAGGGCCTGGACCAGCGGCCCCCAAAGGAAAAGGGTCAGACCAATGGCGGTGAGCCAGGTCATTCCCGGCCTGCTGCAACTTCCCGTTCGGTGAATCATTCGGGTGTCTCCGTTGTCTCGCGCTAAGGCGATTTCTGTCAAATGACATATCATCTTGCTTGTCTTTTCATCCGTCCTCGGTGTTGCGATAACCGTGACATCGTTCGACGATGCGCCTGTTGTCGCGCCTTGATGACGAACGAAATGCCGGGCCAATCTGGTATGTCATTTTCCGGCAATCGCCTAAAGGATGATTGGCGCGGGGGGCAATGCACATTTGTTTCATGTGATAGCTGCTATGCCGACAAAATCCGGGGCTACGGCACCTTCAGTGATGCGGTTTCATGAAGGCAGTCGATACCATTTCGTCCGCACGAATCATGGCGTGTACCATATCGGTGAACTCCAGGCGCGTTCCTGGATGGTCGCCGGTACGCCGTCCAGCAGCGGCAGCCCGGCGCGCACCGCGTCGTAGGTGCTCCAGCGGGGTGTGGGAATTTCCAGTACCCGCGCGTAGTAGAACGCGTGCTGTTCCGGGTCGAACTGCGCGTCGGTCCAGCTGCCGGTGAGGGTGCCGGCGCCGATGTCATTTGTGTATCGGGCGGTCTTCAAGTCCACGGTATTGCCGACCGCCGGGACCTCGCCGTCCTCGCCCGACTCCCGCTTGCCGGACCAGGCGACGTCGACGATCTGTTCGCGGGTCGCGCCGTCGGTGTCCACCCAGCCCTTGATAATCTGGATACGATCGAGGTTCGCCCCGTCCGGGTCCTTCATCGCGTGTACGGTAAACGTCGGCGCCGCGCCGGTCGGACCGAGATCGGCCCCCATCGGCACCCCGAGTTCATAACCCTGCCTGACCAGCGCGACGGGGTCATCGCGCGCCGGCGGAAGGTCCACGCCACCGAAAAAACGCACCTTGATACGTGGGCCGCTGGTGGCGAAGGTCTCGCGCCGCTTCATCGCATCCCAGATGGCCTCGCGGGTGTTTTCCGTGGCCCAGACACCGGCCAGCGAACCGATGCCCAGGTCCTTGCCGTCGATCCAGCCACCCACGCCGCCGGTGCGCCGACGTTCAACCGTGCCGTCTTCCGGACCATGCCCCCCGACGAAACTGTCCTCGGCCACGTCGGACGGCACGCCGTTGTGGTTGTCGGTGCCGCCGATTATGCCGTACTTGAACGGATTGGCGCCCAGCCGCCTTTCGTTGGCGACACCCGATTTCAGGCCTTCGCGCACAAAGTCCCCCTTGCGAAAGGTACGGTCGCTGTAATTCTGGATGGAGTCCGCGTTCTCGAAGTCCGCAAACTCGTCGGTGGGCCAGAAATTGCGATGCACCTCGGAATTGCCCTTGATCTGCATCATCTCGATCAGTGGTTCGAAGTGCTGACGGGCTTGCGCGTACTCGAGGTCGATCGGGTCGCCTCCGGCATCGACCTGCGGAAACATCATCCCCTTGCCGGCGTTGGAGTTGTGCGGGATGGCCAGCGCCTTGATGCCCCGGTCTTCCTGCCCGGCCATCCAGGCCCACAGGCCGTCCTCGCGGTTGATATCGATGTAACTGGCCGGCGCATCCGGCACATGGGCATCGCGGTAGATCACGTTACGGTGCAGGTTGGCGCCGTTGGGGGCGCCACTCCATTCAAAGGCCACAAACGCGGTGAACCTGCCCGGTTCGTTGTGTGCCTCGGCCGCGTCAATGGCGATCTTCCAGGCGCTCTTGACGGTCTCCGGTCCGGCGAAGAAGGAAGGGTGCTGCGGCTTGGTCCCTCGGTTGTTCTCCACCACATACTTCAGAAACCACTGCTGCTTTTCCTCGAGGGTTTTCAGGTTGCGAAGCTGCTTCAGCAGGTCCTGGTCATGGCCCGGCGCGCCTTCCACCATGGTGGAGTACATCTCCCCGAGGTATTCCGCATGGTCGGTGACGGCGGCAAAGTCCAGTGGTCGCTTGTGTGTGTGTGGCTTGCCGTCCACGGTGACGGTTTCACCCCTGGCGTAGCGATACGCATCCGAGGGCGTCAGTCGTGTGCCGCCGATGTAGGCGTCCAGCGAGTAGGCCGTATGCATGTGAGTCTCGCCGAAGTAGGCATTGCGCAGGGGATTGGCGTCGACGGCGGGTGCAGTCGCACTCTCCTTCGGGGTGGGGGCAAGGGGCGACGCGGTTTCCTGCGCGGGCGGTGGATTGCCACCACATGCGACGATGGCGACACAGGCCGCAAGCGTGGCGCCTGCAACGACTCGCCTTGAGACTGCATCGAGGTATCCGTGATGGTTCATGCGGTTCTCCCGGCAAAAATTTCAGCGCCCCTCGTCTTGACACAGGGGGCTTGGGCGACAGGCAAGCCCGGGTATGCGGTTCGCAAACTCACCACATCCGACGCTCGGTTTGTTACGCGATAGCGCGCCGCTTGCAGGGCGGGGCTCCCGGCGGAAATATTCGGCGACCATTGGCTTGGCCGGGTCGACAGGCAACATTACTGAGGTGTGTACCAGATCGGCGAGGTCCAGGCCCGCTCCCGGGTCTTCATCGGGACGTCGCCGGACATCGTGACGCCGAAGCGCTTCTGGTCGTAGGCGGTCCAGCGCGGGGTCGGGATCTCGATCACGCGGGCATAGTAGAAGGCCCGCTGCACGGAGTCGAAATCGGGGTCGGTCCAGACCGCGGCGAGATCCGGGTCGCCGATGGTGTCGGTCCACGTGGCTTCCGCCACATCGACCGTATCGCCCACCGGTGGCAGATTGCCGTCGGGGCCGGGCCGGCGGCGATCCGCGTCCCCCCAGGCCACGTCGTAGGTCTTCTCGTGGGTCTTTCCGTCGGCGTCCAGCCAGCCCTTGATGATCTGGATGCGGTCTAGGTTGCCGCTCAACGGGTCCTTGAGCGCGGCGACCAGGAAGGTCGGGGCCGCGCCGGCTCCGGGGGTCGCCGGCAAGCCGGACCCCATCGGTACGCCTTTCCCATAGCCTGCGTCGGCGATATGGCGGGTATGGGCGTCTCCGGGTCCGAAATCCCAGCCGCCGAAGAAACGTACCGTCATGCGCGTGCCGGACGTGGCGTACACCTCCTTGCGCTTCATCGCGTCCCACAGGGCCTCGCGGGTGTTCTCCGTCGCCCAGACCGCCGCGTACCCCGCCCCCGTGTACTGCCAGGTGTAACGGGTCTTGTCGAAACCCTGCTTGGAGACGTGCTCCCATCGTTCCGGTCGAGGCTCCTGGATCACGTGCTTGCCGAAGAAATTGTCCTCCTCGATAGAGGTCAGCGAGTTGTGTACGTCCGTGCCGCCGATCATGCCGAACCGGAACGGGTTGACGCCCAGTTTGTCCTCCCACGCAAGCCCCTGCAGCAGCCCGCCCCGAAGGTACATGTAGGGCCGCATCTGCGGGGTCTCCGGCTGGTCTTCCAGGGTCAGGTTGCCGTACTCCCAGCCGGCGATGCCGTAGTCGGCGAACTCGTCGTTGGGCGAGAGCGTCGGGTGGGTCTCGCTGTTGCCCTTGGTCTGCATGACCTCCTGCAGCACCTCCCAGCGGGCGCGGCGCTCGGCGTAGTCGCGGGACAGGGGCCTGCCGGCGAAGTCCACCGGCTCGAACATCCGGCCGTTCGAGAGATTGCCGTTGTGCGGGATGGCGAGCATTTTCCCCCCGGTTTTCCGTTCATAACCTGCCATCCATTCCCAGAGCTTTTCCGGGTCCTCGCTCTGCCAGGAGGAGAACGGCACAATCCGGTCGGCCTTGTCCTTGCCGTCCCGGAACAGGATATTGCGGTGCAGGTTGTTGCCGCCGGGTACCGAGGTCCATTCGTAGCCGATCATCGCCGTGAAGCGGCCCGGATCGTTGTACTGCTCGGCGGTTTCCGTATAGGCCCGCCAGACCGTTTTCATGACCGGGCCGGAGGTCGCCGGGTCGGTTACCGGTTTCGGCAGGGTCCCCTGGGCCTGTGCCGAGATCACCTCGTTCATGGCATCCCCGGCCTCCTTACCTCCGGCCTTCATCGCCTTGTTCCAGCGCCGTAGGGTATCGTCTCCCATGAAGGCCGGGTTGCCGTTGTACACCTCGACCATCACCCCGAGCCCCTCCGCATGGTCCGAGATCACCAGGAAGTCCAGCGGGCGTGACAGCTTGGCGGGGATGCCCGTGGATGAGATCACCTCCTCGCCGCGCGCGAAGCGGTAGGCGTCCTCCGGGCCCAGACGGTCGCCGTTCATGAAGGCGTCTCCGGAATTGGCGGTGTGATGGTGGGTGTCGCCGAAGAAGACCCGGGACGGGTAGTTCCGGCCGGCATAGGGGGAGTAGCTTGCGGTCATGCCCGTCTCCTTCGGCTTCTTCGCGGCGCCTCGTTCCGCGCCGTGACCGCTCGATGACATCGCCAGGGAAAAGGCGGCCGCCGCGCCGATTACCAGTCCGGTCCATAACAGGTTTCCGTCGCTCATCCCGCTGTTTCCTCGATCGAATTCCAGTTTCCGGATCCGGTATTCCATGTTGTCCGGCCGGTTCGCTTCCGCAGCCTCGCTGGGCGGTGCGGGGTTTGAGGTGTTTATAATGTGCCGGAGCAGAGAGACGTTATGCACAATTCGCAAAGGGGTGGGTAGTTTGGGTTCAGTAGGTCAGGTCATCGAGCCGGGTTCGCCGCGGGTCGCGCCGTCTGCGGCGAAGGGGCACGTCGGCGAGTTTGCCGTGTCCGACCCCAACCTGTTCGAGCAGAGTTCGCCGCCCTGGGAGATCATGGCCACGCCGCTGGACAAGGGGGGATTCCTGAACCGGAAGACCTACCTGCTCACCCCGAACGTGATCCTGTACGAAGAGCGCTTCGGTTCCGCCGTACATCTGAGGGGTCTGACGCCGGCCGGCATGCTCGGATTCACGGTGCCGATCTGCCTGGGCGGACGGACGGCGTACTGGAACGCGTTCCCCGAAAACCATGGGTTGCCCGCAAGCCTGCCGGGCGCGCTCGACGCGACCATCGATGCCGGGCAGCGTCACGTCATCGTACTCGTCCGTCGGGACCTTTTGTCGCGCCTGATTTCGCCCGCGTCGCTGTCCCGGCTGGAAACGGCGGCGAACCGTCGCCGGTTACCGGTGACGGCGGCCGGACGCGAGGGCCTCCGGCGCGGGTTGCTCGACGCCCTGTATCGGGCCCATCGGAACACGGGGATGCTCGATCACGCGGCCGCTCTTTCGTCGCTCGAGGAAGACATCGTCGCACGGCTCATGTCGGCCCTGGCGTTACCGGAGGCCCCCGGGCGGCGGCCGGCCCTGTCGAGACGCAGGCAGGGGCTGGACCGGGCGCTCGAATACCTGCGCAGCGCCGAGGACGTCTCGACGAACGTGCCGGGTCTCTGCGAGGCGGCCGGTGTCAGCCAGCGCACCCTGGAGTACGCGTTCCGTGAGACCTTCGGCATGACGCCGCTGACCTTCCTGAGACTGCGAAGGCTCCACGCCGCCCGGCGCCAGCTCGCGTCCGCCTCGCCGGGTTCGACCCGCGTGGCCGATACGGCGTACGCTCATGGATTCTACGAACCGGGGCGGTTCGCCTCCATCTATGCCGCCTGCTTCGGTGAATTGCCCTCCGAAACCCTGCGCCGCAGATTTCCCGAAACGACGACATGCCTGCTCCCGTGATGGGAGAGAGCCCGGACATCCTGGAAAACAGGCGTTCGCAACCCGCTGCGCCCCTCGACGCTTTGCCCCATCCCGACGATCTGGATTTCGACTATCTGGTCCGCCTGAAGCGGGACCACGCTGCGCTGTCTCTGCTCCTGGAACGGGTAATCGAGCACGCCGCCGAGGACATCTGGCGCAACATCCGTGATGACCTGAAACAGATCCAATTGGCGCAATTGTTGAGCCCCAACGGAACCGTCTGGCAGGTTACCGAGCCCAAATCGGAGGCAGCCAAGCGATTGAAAATGCTGAAGCTTGAGCCGCCAAAGCCGATGATAGACCTGCTCTGACCGCAACAAAATCCTAGATACACACCCATTTTCCGCAACTGCTGGAAAGCCTTGCCCTGCCTGGCTTTTCGCCGAGAGTGTTACTAGCAAGTGTCATCCGCCAAATAATGCCGGATCCGCTGCGCTTGATTCGGCCTACCGATTTCAGGAGCTTGTATACCCGTAGGGTGGGTCAAGCGAAGCGGACCCACCGCAAACTATCGTGTGATCGATGGCCCGCATTGGATCATGCCTCGACTCCATTGTTCAGCCCTTTGCTGGTAGCGGGTAACGATGTGGGTATTAGCTTTATCGATCAGAGAATTAAGGAGTTCTTTGGAGGACTGAATCTTTCTCTCAGCGAATATGCTCTTTGTAGCGTGGTATGTCAGCATTTTTTGCTTGGGAGAAGTTCGCATATGCCATATCAACAGTAGCCAATTCAACGTCGCTGAAGTCCGTGTTGCGTATGCTTGCACGGCGCAGCGTTGATCCACCCAGAACGGCGCCGGTGAAATCCGCATTGGATAGGTCGGCGAAGCGAAAAACCGCCTGCTCCACAAGCATGTAGCGCAGGTTCGCATTGCTCGGATTGGCACCCTCGAGGTGTGCCAGATTCAAAACGGTAAAACCGCCGGGATGCATGCTGGACAAGTCAGCGCCCTGGAGATTTGCCCCCCTCAGGTTGGCATCGTTAAGATGACTGTCCCTGAAATCCACTTCGGAGAGTTCCGTGCCGCTGAGGTTTGCGCCTATCAGCAATGCACGCCGAATGATTGCGCTACGCATGTTGCTGCCATGAAAATCGACATCTCGCATATCACAGTTGCAGAGGTGGGCCTGCTCGAGGTTGGCGTCACGAATCTCTGCGTTGCGTAAGTAGTGTCTGTCCAGGGTTACGCCCGATAGATCTGCATTGGATAGCACAACGGTGCCGCCAAGATGGATAGTACCCGCATTGACATGTGTCATGTTGGCCTGGCGAAGAATGGCATTGTTGAACCTGGCCCCGTGCAGAATGGCCTGATCGAGATTGGCATTGCTCAGGTCGGCCTCCCTGAGATCACTGTGTCAGAAATTCGCCCTTTGCAAATTCATTTCGCGCAGGTCTGCGCCGCGCAGATCCAGCTCAGTCAGGTCGGCCCCAACCAAGCTGTCGGCACCAACCATGGCAATGATTTCACCTGTTCCCTTTCGCTTTATGTCTACCATTCAAGAACCTCCCAAGGCTGCTCTGCTCACCCAGTGAGTGGCAATCAAACTTCTTCCTGATTATCCTCGAGACTCAGGCTCCTAGGTCGAACCTGATTGGTCCCTGGCAGCGGGACGAGCGAGACAAGCCGGCCGCGAGGCGGATATCGGTTAATTGAAAACATTGCCGTTGCTGTTTACGCTGTCGCCGTTAATGTATGGCTGAACCCCTAGCATAATCATAAGCTTCTTACTTATAAAGTATGGAGTTGGAGAACATTCGATCAGATTCTACGGTTCGTGTCCGGCGAAATCTCCACGGGCGGAGAAGACGGTAACGACATGCCATGGAATATCACGCTGTCCTGGACGGCATACTTCTGTTTTGGGGGAAATGATCATGCCTGAACACACTCCGGACGTGCAACCGAGCCGGATTGTCTATGACGCTATCAATCGGGTTCTAGAGGCCGAGAATGACGCCCGCGCAGCCATCGAAACCTGTCGTCGTGATGCGCGGCATTTCGAAAACCAGGCCAGGAGGCGGTCGACCCGGATCCTTGAACGCGCCGACAGCCGCATTCATCGGATGCACCAGCGTCAGGCAGAGCGTGTAGCGCGCCGGCTAACCGAGCTACGGGCTGAATCCGACCGGATTCCGGTCGAGGTAGCCCTAGAACCCGAGATGCGGGCACGCATCGCCGCGGTGGTGCAGCGCATGGCGGAAGAAATGACCACAGACGCCCCGGCGTGATGCAGATCTCTGGTTTCGAATACGCGCAAGTCCGGCTCCAGGCGCGCTATGGACAACGCGCTTCGGAATCCGTCTGGGCGCGACTGGAGGCGGAGAAGGACTTCCAGTCCTATCTCGAAACGGCACGCACGACGGTGCTCGCGCCCTGGGTGGCCAATCTATCCGCCAATAGCGACAATCATGATGTCGAGCACAGCGTACGCGGTACCCTTTACACAACGATTCACGAGGTGGCGCATTGGTTGCCTAAAAACTGGGCGCCCGCTGTACTCTGGCTGCAGTGGCTGGTCTATCTGCCCGCATTGCGCTACCTGCTAGCGGACGGGTCGGTGCGACCCTGGATGGCCGAGGGCCATCGACTGCGACCTTTCATCGATGGCCCCGCCATGGCGCGAGCCAATGCGGTCGTTGCCGGCGGAGGCGCGCCACTGGTGGCGGCATGGCGAACCCAATGCTCGATGTTGGAGGCCTGGACGACGGCCTGGCATGCAAGCTGGCCTCTGGAAGGTGCTGTATACGCAGACACCCTGGATGCGCTGGCGACCCTGATCGCTAAGCACGTCAGCCACTTTCACGAGGTCACGCTCGAAGGCGCCTGGTCTGCACGCCACGCCTTGTCGGAACAGCTGAGATGGCGGTTTCGTCGCCATGCCATGACGCCTACGCCGGCATTTGCCTATCTGGCCTTGCTGGCCCTTGACCTGGAGCGCCTGAGGGGAGCGCTGGTTAAACGAGTATTGTTTCCATGAGCGCGGCGCTTTGGCGATTTCTGTCAAATACCACACCAGCCTGCTTGTCTTTTCGCCCGTCTTCTGCATTGTGGCAACCGTCACATAGTCCGCTATGCGTCAGTTGGCACGCCTCGATTACGAACGAAAATCGGGCGCATTCTGGTATGCCATTTTCCGGCAATCGCCTTAATCGAGCTTGTGTGGACCCGGTTTCGGGACCGCCCGCCTCGCACGGGAGTGAAAACGGCCCGTGGTTTTGCCATACCGCTCGGCCGCGAATACCCTTCAAGGTGGTGCCGAGATGAGTCTGCGACCGGTCTCGGCCCGTTGGTTCGAGGTCATCATGCCGCGCATGGATAGCGCACGAACCGCCGCAACGCTGGCCAGGACGGGGCTTGTGCAGCTGGAGGAAACCCTCGAGCACGCGGAGGCGGTGGGCCTGGATAACCTTGCGGAGGGCATCGCCGAATACCGCGATTACGTCAGGGCCTACGGCACCTACTGGGAACGGTGTACGCTGCGGCCCTCGCAACGGTGGGCGCCCCCTCAGGCACTCCTCGCCCAGGCGCTCGACCGCATCGTGGCCTGGCGCAAGGTGGCGGACGTGGTCATCGAACAACTGCAATCGCTCGAGTCCGAGGCGGCCGAATTGAGTTTCTGGCTACCGGTGTTAGGGTGTACGGAACGAAATCGATTGGATCTGGCACTGCTGGCCGCCACCGGCCCGGTGCTGGAAACCCGTCTGGCCGTATTGCCTCTGGACACCGAGCTGGAATTACCCAGGCTCAGTTTCGGTCTAAGCGTCGATCAGCCGTCCGGAAGGTGTGTACTGATCGTGGGGGCGAGGAGCGAGATCCGTGCGCTGCACCACGAAATCAGATTGGTCAAGGGCAGGCTGCTCGAATGGCCATCCTGGTTGCGGGGCGACGCCCCCGAAACCCAGCAGCGTCTATCCGAACGCCAGGCGCGCATCGGGCCGGAGATTAAGCGCCTGTATCGCGAGCTCGACACCCTGTACGAACGCTTTGTCTTGGCAGAGGCGCTTGGCGACCTCGTCGGCCTCGAGTGGTTCGCGACCCGGATCGGATCGCTTCCGGCCAGTGGACAACTGGCCTGGATTCGAGGCTGGTCACGCGACCCCAGTGGTCGGCGGCTGACCGCGGCCCTGGAGGCGTCCGATACCCGTGCGCTCGTGCACTATCCGAATCCACCACCCGGCCTGCGGCCACCGCAGGTGCTGCGCAATCCCCGCTGGGTAAAGCCCTTCGAGATCTTCGTGCGGGGGCTTGGAACACCCGGTCACGACGAGGTCGATCCAAGCCCCTGGGTGGCCATCGTAGCGCCCTTGCTGTTTGGTTACATGTTTGGCGACGTGGGTCAGGGACTGGTCCTGTTCGCCGCGGGCCTGTGGTTGAAACGGCGTTGGCCGCAGGCCAGTCTGCTACAGGCCGGCGGCCTCTCGGCGATGTTGTTCGGTCTGCTGTTTGGCAGTGTCTTCAGCCTGGAGGGCCTCATTTCACCCGTCTGGCTGCATCCACTCGAGGCGCCACTCACCGTGCTGGCGGTTCCCCTGGCCGTGGCCGTGGTCCTGCTCACCCTGGGTCAGCTGTTGAATGCATTGGAGTCGACCTGGCGCGGGCAATTGTGGGAGTGGTGGTTGCGCGATGCCGGGCTTCTGGTCCTGTATCTGGGGATGGTCTGGAGCCTGCTTACGCAACGCGTGCAGCCAATCACCTGGATAGGGCTCATCGGGTCGCTGGGCGGTCGGATCTGGCTCAACCCCAGCCTGCTCGGCATCGCGGGGGCGATCGGCAGCCTGCTGGAGGAAGGCCTTCGCCTGCTGATCAATACACTGTCGTTCGCCCGTGTGGGTGCCTTCGCACTGGCCCATGCCGGGTTGTCATCGGCGATCGTCACCCTCGCCGCCGGCGCCGATTCCGGGTGGGGATTCGGCTTGGCAATGCTGCTGGGCAACCTCGTCATCATTTCCCTGGAGGCCCTGGTGGTCTCCGTGCAGACCACCCGCCTGGTGCTGTTCGAGTTCTTCGTGCGTTTTCTGCGCGCCGAGGGTCGGCCGTTCCATCCCCTGCACCCACCCCCGGATGTCATCGAAGGAGAATCTTATGAATCCAAAAACTAAGTTTGCCCTGGTACTGACCATCTGTGCGGGGCTCCTGGCCCTGCTAGGCAGCGCGGTACTGTGGTTTCCGGCGGCTCTCGCCGGGGAACCCGGCAGCGTAATCGCCCAGCTCGACCCCGAGATCTGGAAGTGGGGGCTGATGGCGGCCGCGGTCGCGACTGGCGCGTCCTCGCTCGGGGCAGGCTATGCGGTCGGTCACGTGGGCGCTGCGGCCATGGGCGCCCTGGCCGAGAAGCCCGAGCTGCTTGGCCGACTGCTGATCTTCATCGGTCTGGCCGAGGGTATTGCCATCTACGGGCTGATTATGTCGGTGCTGATTCTCGATCGACTGGTGTGATGCGCCCCCCCTGGTTCATTGGCGATGAAGTGACCGCGACGGGCTTCAGACTGGCCGGTTTTCGCACCGCAACGCCGCCACCGGGGGACGAGTTGTCGGTGTTGCGTCAGACCTGCAGCGAGGCCGATTTGGTGCTGATCTCCGCGGAGATCGCAAACCGAGTGCCCAAACTGGAGCGGGAGCGGATGCAACGGGCTTCCCGCCCCCTGCTATTGGTCATCCCCGACGTGCGCGGTCGTCACTCAGCGCCCGATCTGGGTGCCGGATTGCGGCGGCAGCTGGGGCTTGCCGAATGAACGCCGCCGAACGGGAAAAGGCGCTGCTCGAGGTCGTGGAAAATTACCGGACTACCGAGTGCGATCGTTTGCGCGGTGGGGCCCAAGCCGCGGCTAAGGATCTGATGAGGACGGCGCGGCACCAGGCACGGCGTCGGGTTCACGAGGCGGTCACAAAGGAGCGGGAACGCGCCATGGCACAGATCCGCGCCGCCCAGGCCGAGCTCGACACGCGTCGACGCGCGCATTGGCAACATGTGGACTGGGCCTTTTTGCGGACCGCCGGCGAACAACTCGCGGCGGCACTGCTCAGTCGCTGGCGGCAGGCGGATACCAGGCAGTCGTGGATCGACGCGGCCGTAGGACGGGCGTTGACGAGCCTGCCACCGGGCCCCTGGACGATTCGTCACTCACCGGATGGCTGGTCCGAGGCCGAACAGGGCACGGTGACGGACGCCCTTGAGAAGCGCAACGCCCGGCGCGGCTTGGACTTCGAATCCGACGACAGCTTGCAGGCGGGTCTGATCATCGCCAGCGCAACGACTTCACTGGATGCCAGCGCACGCGGACTCCTGGCCGACGAGACCGCCGTTGGGGCCCGGCTTCTCTCGCTCATGGGCGAGAGGGATGCATCATGAGCACAGCCGTGGCCCGCGGGATCAGCGGCCCGGTGCTGCGCGCGCGTCCCCAGGGTCCCTTTGTGCTGCGAGAGGCCGTCTCCGTGGGAGAACGAGGCCTGCTCGGGGAGGTCATCCGCGTCCGCGAGGACGAGATCGTGATCCAGGTGTACGAAGATACCACCGGCCTGCGAGTCGGCACCCTCGTCACCGGCTCCGGTCAGCCGCTCTCCATCCGTCTGGGGCCGGGACTGTTGGGCAAGATCTTCGACGGGCTGCTGCGGCCGTCCTGGACCAGCGCGGACCCATTCGTGACGCCTGGACAGCAGGAGGAGGAACAGCGGAGTTTTCCGTTTGTTCCCAGGGTCGCGGTCGGTGAACGGCTCGGACCCGGCGCGGTGTTCGCTACCGTACACCCACCGGATGGTGTGGAACAGCATTGCCTGGTGCCTCCTGAGCTGTCCGGCGAGGTGGCGAGCGTCAGGGAACGGGGCGACTATGCGGACGACCTGACCGTTCTCAAGCTTAGAGCCGAATCTGGCCAGGTGCACGACATCGCCATGCGCCACCCGTGGTCGGTGCGGGTGCCCCGCCCGGTAGCCGCGCGCCTGCCCGCGGACGAACCGCTGCTCACCGGCCAGCGCATCCTGGACTGCGTCTTCCCGGTGGCCCGCGGCGGCAAGGCGGCCATTCCCGGCGGTTTCGGTACCGGTAAGACGGTGCTGCTGGAGACCCTGGCCAAGTGGTGCGATGCTGACGTGATCGTCTATGTCGGTTGTGGTGAGCGCGGTAACGAGATCGCCGGGCTGCTGGAGGAGTTCGGCCAACTGGAAGACCCCCGCACCGGACGGCTGCTGATGGAGCGCGCGGTGATCATTGCCAACACCTCCAACATGCCCGTGGCGGCCAGGGAGGCCAGCATCTACACCGGTGTCACCGTGGCCGAGTATTTTCGTGACCAGGGCAAGCACGTCGCCCTGTTCGCCGACTCCACGAGTCGCTGGGCTGAGGCCCTGCGCGAGATCTCCGGACGGCTTGGCGAGCTACCGGGCGAGGGCGGTTACCCGGCCTACCTGAGCAGCCGGCTGGCGGAGTTCTACGAGCGGGCCGCCAGGGTTCGTACCCTCGGCGGCGAGATCGGCTCCGTGACCTTGATCGGTGCCATCAGCCCTCCCTCCGGCGATTTTTCGGAACCGGTCACCAGCCACACCCGGCGTTACGTGCGCAGCCTCTGGATGCTGGACGCCCATCGGGCCCACGCCCGCTTCTATCCCGCTATCCACCCGTTGCATTCCTACAGCATGGATGCCGACGCCATGGCCAAGTGGTGGCACCAGCGCGGTTGCGTGCGCTGGGAGGAACTGCGCCGCCGCTTTCTGGTCCTGCTCGAGGAGCAGGCACGCCTGGATCGTATGGCGCGGATCATCGGGACCGACGCCATGCCGCCCCGCCAGCGCACCACCCTGATGTGCGCCGAACTGGTCAACGAGGCCTTCCTGCGCCAATCCGCCTACTCGCCGATAGACCGATTCGCATCACCGACGCGCCAGGCCGTCATGATGCGCCTGCTGGGGCGATTCCTGGACCTGGCGGAGGAGGCCGTCGCGGCCGGCGTGACACCGGAAGCGCTGGCCGATCTCGAGATACATCGCCGCATCCTGCGCCTGGGCGAGGAGATCGGCGAGGGGGAATGGGCGCAATTCTCGGCCGCCCGCGATCAGCTCGAGAAGGCGATCGCAGGGCTCCTGGAGCAGGTAAGGGACCGGCGCGGCGACGCGCGCGTACCGGAAATCAACCAACCTTGATCGAGCAGTGAGGTACGCCCATGTATGCCAGAGTGACCGCTGATGAGGCCGCCTTTCAGGTCGAAGGACCCCTGCTCTTTCTGCGTCGCACGGTCGATGTCGGCCTCAACGAGGCGGTGGACGTTGAGGGCGCGGACGGGTGTGTGCGTCAGGGGCGGGTCACCACGGTCGATGAGGACTTCGTCATCGTGGAGATGCTGGACTCTACCGCGGGTCTGGCCCTGGCCGGCACGCGGGTACACTTTTCCGGGAAACCGTTGCATTTCGCCACCGGCCCCGGCATCCTGGGCCGGGTCTTCAACGGGGTCGGAAAGGTCATCGACGGTGGCCCACCCATCCCTGCCACGCGCAGCTTCAGGATCGACGGCCTGCCGATCAAGGCTGTCGCCAGGGAGGCGCCCAGGGAGTTCATCGAGACCGGCATCACCAGCGTCGACCTGATGAACAGCCTGGTCAGGGGACAGAAACTTCCGCTGTTTTCCGGTGGCGGTCTGCCCCATGAGCGCATGGCGGTCGATATCGCCCTGCATGCCCGGTTGCGAGGCGAGCAGGCCGAGGACTTCGTGATCGTGTTTGCCGGAATCGGCGCGTCTCACGAGAGCGCGGAGTATTTTCGCAGCGAGATGGAGCGCAGCGGTGCACTCGCGCGCACGGCACTGTTCCTGAACCTGGCAAGCGATTCGAGCGCGCAGCGCCTCCTGACGCCCCGCTTCGCCCTGACCGCGGCCGAGTATCTGGCCTTTGTCGAGGGTAAGCATGCACTGGTGATCCTGACCGACATGACCAGCTATTGCGAGGCGTTGCGGGAGGTCTCGGCGAGCAAGGGTGAGGT
Source organism: Pseudomonadota bacterium (assembly GCA_034722015.1). GTDB lineage: Bacteria > Pseudomonadota > Gammaproteobacteria > JAJDOJ01 > JAJDOJ01 > JAJDOJ01. Next base: position 1,728 of record JAYENI010000098.1, on the reverse strand, counting down.
CCCCAGCCGCAAGGGCTATCCGGGCTATATGTATTCGGACCTGGCGACCATCTTCGAACGCGCCGGGCGCATCCACGGCCTGCCCGGGTCGCTGACCCAGCTCCCTGTCCTCACTATGCCGGCGGACGATATCAGCCACCCCATTCCCGACCTCACCGGCTACATCACCGAGGGGCAGATCGTGCTTGATCGGGACCTCTACCGACGCGGTATCTATCCCCCGGTGAAGGTTCCGCCCAGTCTATCGCGCCTGATGCACGACGGCACGGGCAAGGGCTACACGGACCGCGACCATCCTGCGCTCGCCGCCCAACTCTACTCGGCCTACGCCCGGGCCATTCAGGCGCGCGTGCTGGCAAGCGTCGTCGGCGACGAGGGCCTGTCGGAGCTCGATCGCCGTTTCCTCGCCTTCGGCGACCGATTCGAGCAGGGCGTCGTGAACCAGACCGGCCCACGCGATCTGGAGCGCAGCATGGCCGAGGGTTGGCGTGCCCTGGGAGTGCTGCCACCGACGGCACTGCATCGTCTAAGCGACGCCCAAATCGAGGCCCATATCCGGACCGGGCAGACCGGAGACACCTGAAATGCGTGAGATCGTACCTACCCACAGTGCCCTGCTGGAGCTGCGCGGAGAGCGCGAAGGCATGCAGGAGGGTTATCGGTTTCTGGACGAAAAGCGACTCGTCCTCGCCGCCGAGATCGTGCAGACACTGCAATGCTACGAGGTGAGCCGTCATCGGTTCGACAGGCTCTTCGAGCAGGCCTCTCAAGCGCTCAAATCGGCCGTGATGCGTCATGGGCTGGAAGGCCTGCAGGTCTATCCGGTGGCCGAACCCTGGACCGGGAAGCTCTCGGTGACGCGTCGCTCGGTGCTGGGCGTCGTGGTCCAGGAGGCACGTGGAGAGATCGATGCGGCCTCGACACCACCCGGTGACTATGCCTCACGCGAGGCGGATCTGTGCCGGGACGCCTTTGCCGCCCTGCTCCCGGTCGTCACCGAACTGGCGGCGCTCAGCGGTAACCTGCACCGACTGAGGGAGGACTATCGACACACCGCCCGGCGCGCCCGGGCCCTGGAGGACGTGTTGATCCCCGAGATCGACGATACACTCGCGGGACTGGAAATGGCCCTGGAGGATCTGGATCGGGAAGAGGCCGTTAGAGTACGCCACCAACAGCGCAAGAGGACCTTCTAAGGCGATTGCCGGAGAATGGCATGCCAGAATGCGTCAGATTTTCGTTCGTATTCAAGACGCTCCGACAGGAGCATAGCGGGCTATGTTATGGTTGGAGTTATTCCGATTCGGTGGACGGTTTGATTCATAACAACTCCGGGGAGGAGGCCCGTAATAGTTGCATTCCTTCGTGCAAAAAGAAGTGCGTTGAGACCGTGATGAAACCGGTACTTCAGAATGCGATGTAAATGGTTTCGATCAGATACAGTATGAATTTCTTTGCATTCCGGTTGGTTAGGTGGTTGTGCAGTAACTTCTCAATAACCCCGTGCGGATTGAAAAAAGTCGCCGGGGTTTGTTGGTGGACTGCGCTGAACTGCGCTTGTCCACCCTACCGAGCCTTGTCTCACAATGTGGACGGGGTAGGGTGGACAAGTGCAACGCAGTCCACCCCAAGCTGCACGCGGTTATTGAGAAGTTACGTTGTGCAACACCGGGGGTGCCAGTTGAGGATGTCTGCCAGTTGGGGTTCTTGATATATTTCTTAGTTTAC
>JAYENI010000097.1:0-12298 GCA_034722015.1 Pseudomonadota bacterium | reverse complement strand
CCCGCAGCCGCGTTGCAGCGTTTGACAAGGGACTGGCCATTGCCTGCACGCTGTGCCTTGCTGCGAAACACCAGGGGAACGCTGAATCCGTAATTATCACTTGGATAGAGCACTAGGGAACAGGCAGTCATGAATCTCGACACACCCGCGAACAAAACCAAGATTGTCTGCACGATCGGCCCGGCATCGGATTCTGCGCAGATGCTCGCGCGCATGCTGGAGGCAGGAATGAATGTCGCGCGACTGAATTTCTCCCACGGCGACTTCGATTACCATCGCGCACTCATTTCCCGGATCCGGGAGGCCACGGCGGAAACCGGTTGCCGCGTCGCCATCATGGGTGACCTGCCCGGGCCGAAAATGCGCATCGGACAGCTCGATCGGGAACCGATCGAGCTGTCTCCCGGAGAACTGATCACCCTGACAACGGACCGGATCACGGGCAATTGCGAGCGGGTGTCGGTCAGCTTCGCGGGGTTGCCCGCGGCGGTGAATCCCGGCGACACACTTTTTCTGAACGATGGCTTTATCCAGCTGGAGGTCCTGGGAGTTCGGGGAAACGATGTGGAATGCGAGGTGATCGTCGGCGGAGAACTTCGCTCGCGCAAGGGTCTGAACCTGCCCGGTATCGATCTGGGGATCAGCGCGTTCACGGAGGATGACAGACGCTGGTTGAAGTTCGCGGCGCAGAACGCGGTCGATGCCGTCAGCCAGTCTTTCGTTGCCGGGGCCGAAGACATTCACGAGGTGAGGCGGGCGGCGGAGGCACTGGACTACAAACCGTTTGTCATCGCCAAAATCGAGCGTGCGGGCGCACTTGAGCGCCTGGACGGAATTCTCGACGCGGCCGACGGGATGATGGTCGCGCGAGGTGACCTGGGCGTCGAGATACCGATCGAGCGCATCGCCGTGGTGCAGAAGAACATCATGCGTCTGGCGAACCGGGCGGGTAAACCCGTCATTACGGCGACGCAGATGCTCGAGTCGATGGTCGAGTACAACCGCCCGACGCGCGCCGAGGCGACTGACGTGGCCAATGCGATTCTGGATGGTGCGGATTGTGTCATGCTTTCCGCGGAGTCCGCGATGGGCCGGTTTCCCGTCGAGTCGGTGCGCATGCTCGCGGCGATCGCGTCGGCCACGGAACCAAAACGCCCCAAAACGCGCCTGAGCGACATGCTGCTGGCCAAGCGGCGGGCAAGCGACGAGAAGTTCAACGTTGTCGATCTGATTGCGCTCAGCGTCCATCACACCATCGAACGGGTCAGGCCACTGGCCGTATTCGTCCCGTCGTCAAGCGGCAGAACCGCGCGTAACGTGACGCGGTTTCGTCTGCCGGTCTGGATCATCGCGTTCACCCCCAATGCCGGTACCTGCCAGGCGCTGCAGTTTTCCTGGGGCATCCATCCGATCAAGGTGGAAAAGGACCTTCCCGACTGGAATGCCTTCATCCGGCGATGGCTTGCCGGGAAGGGTAGGGTCTCGGGACTGGCCCTGTTGACACAGGGGCCAACGGAGCAGCACCCTTGCGGAAACCAGCGGCTGGAAATCCTTGATCTGGATTCGGACACTGGCGCAGTTTGCACAGGATTCGGGGAGAACGACGCAACGAACGGAAATGGCCCGCCGGACGCCACCTAAGGCGATTTCTGTCAAATGACATACCATCCTGTTTGTCTTTTCGTCCGTCCTCTGTGTTGCGACAATAGTTGCATCGTTCGACGATGCGCCTGTTGTCGCGCCTTGATGACGAACGAAAATCCGGCGCGATCCGGTATGTCATTTTCCGGCAATCGCCTAAACGCATGGTGTGACATATGCACTCGGGGCGGTGTGAATAATTCCTCAGCAATTCATCAAATTCTGGACTATTGTTAACAAATTAAAGCAATATCCTAATCTATCACGTTGTCTGCAAAGGGAACTTCACGATCACTCGCTGCCCGAGTTCCAGGGTCGCCGCAATGAGGTCCCGGCGGTGGAGTGGGTCGCGATCCGGAAGCGGTTGCCCGGCAGGGTTCGTTCAACCGGCCAAAGGTACCGCTTGTCATTTTCGGTGACGTTGCAACGAATGCGGATCCCTATGGTTGGGGGAGAACGCCGGACGGGTGTCTCCGCGGTAAGGGGAACGCACTCCGGGGCCATAAAACCGATAAACGTGTGCAAGGAGTGGTTGCCGACATCATGCTAAAAAGAACCTCAATCCTGTTTCTGCTCGCCTTGCCGGTGACATTCACCTCCGTCGCGGCCATGTCGGTATCGGCGCCGGACGGTGCCGGGATCTCACCATTTTCCACGGGCGCCGTGGCATCGCGGGACGCCGGGATGCTCGCGATGATCGAGCCGGATCTGACTCCCCGAGACACTGGCGGAATAACGAAGGGGCAACGCGACGAGATCGACCAGATTGAACTCGTCAAGACCGACGATGCACAGGGGCCTTCGCCGGACGATCCGGTGATCCCCGTGGAGAAGCAGGCGCTCGAGAGGAGGCTGGGTGGTCCCGAATCGATGCGGGCACATGTCCTGAAGCGGTTCGATATCCGTCTTGCCCGCGAGGTTTCCCCTGTCGACACAGAAGCGCTCGGGGACCGCGCGTTTCTGACCAGGATCGCCACGGACACCTGGCGTGGACTCGAGGCCATGACGGACCGCAAGAACGGACTTCCCGTGGACAATGTGCAGTTCGACGGCGAGGTCGTCATCGGGGACTACACCAATATCACCAACGTGGGCCTCTACATGATGTCCGTGGTGGGCGCGGCCGAGCTTGGGCTCATTGATCGTGCCGACGCGGTGACGCGCCTGGAAGCGCTGATGGAAACACTGAACCGCCTCGAAACGCATAACGGTTTCTTCTACAACTACTACGACACGACTTCGCTGGAGCGGACATCGAACCTGATTTCCTTCGTGGATTCGTCCTGGTTGACCGCGGGACTGATGGTCGTGCGAGGTGCATACCCTGAACTGGGTGCCGCGGCGACACGGTTCATCGAGCGGATGGACTACGGCTGGCTCTACGACGACAAGGAACAGCTCATGAGCCACGGGTACTACGTCAACATGGGCGGCCATTCGGAGTTCAACTACGGCATGCTGTACACGGAGACGCGGACCGGCAGCCTGATCGCGATCGGCAAGGGTGACGTTCCCGCCGATCACTGGTACCGGATGTTCCGCACGTTTCCCGAGGATTGGCGCTGGCAGACCCAGGCCCCCGCGGGCAGGACCGCACGGGTCATCAACGGTCATACGGTGGAAGGCGGCTGGTATGAGTGGAACGGGAATCGGTACGTCCCGTCGTGGGGCGGCAGCATGTTCGAGGCGCTGATGCCGACACTTGTGGTGAACGAAAAACACCACGCGCCTCACAGCTTCGGCTTGAACAATAAGCAGCACGTGCGGATTCAGCAGCAATATGCGACCAACGACCTGGGCTATCCGGTGTGGGGGCTTTCGCCCAGCGCGACCCTGAAAGGCAGCGAGTACTCCGAGTTCGGCATCAAACCCCTTGGCGCGCGCGGCTATGAAGTCGGAACGGTCACGCCGCACGCGACGTTGCTGGCGATGAATGTCGCGCCCGAATCCGCGATCGCCAACCTTCGCGAACTGATCAAGCGTTATCCCGTCTATACCGAATACGGGTTTTATGATGCGGTCGACCCGGTGTCCGGTGAGGTGAATCCCCGGGTGCTGTTGCTCGACCAGGCGATGTCCTTCGTCTCCCTGGTGAACTATCTGGGAGACCGGGCAATCCAGAAACATTTCGCCGCCGATCCGATCGCGGCAGCCGCCCTGCCCATCATGGGTCAGGAGCGATTCTTCGATTGACGCTTTCATCAGTGACGGAGAGGTTCCGGCCGTAGTTGCTCACCCCCTGTCTGGGGATTCCCTATCAGAGTTTCAGGGCAAGACCAAGGAAGGTCGTGAACTTGTTGTTTCCCACCTCCGGAGAGGGAACGTTGTCATTGACGTTCTCGAGCCGTAACCGCACGGAGATCGGGTCAATCAGGGGGACGGTCAGTGTAGCCCGGGAGCGCCACAGCCAGTTCTGATGGATGTCCTTGATGTCCGGCATGTACATCGTGGACAACCTGAGGGTGGCGCCCCTCGGCAGTTTCTGCCGATAGTTGATACCGAGAAACCCCGCCGGGTAGGTCTCGTCGGGAAAGTCCTCGTAATCCGAGTACACGATTCCCAGACCCAGTGAGAGATCCATGTTGATCTTGTACCAGTCGATCAGGCGGTACCCGCCGCCGGCGCTGGGAAAGAGCTGCATCTTGATGCCGCGTGGTTTGTCCCAGGAGACGCCCGGCAATGCGTAGAAGAAACCGTGGTCGCTGAAATCATACTGGGCGACAGGAATGAGCTGGAATTCGTCCTTGGTCGTGGTTCGCGGCGAGTCCGTGGTTCCTTGTGTCTCGAATGCGTAGTCGAGTTCGAGTCGATAGTGGGTGGGGGCGTGATGCCGCTCGAGGAGGACGCCGACCTCGATCTTGCGTTTTTCCACCGCACCTTCCTCGAAATCGAATCCCAGATGGATGTCGCCCTGCCAGAAGGGGTATTTCTGCTTCATTCGGGCATACCATGACTGATCGTATTTCTCTAGCGACACCCCACGCTTGATGGTGGCCATATCGATGCGCCGGGCGGTATCCACCGACCCGCCGACGAGCAACTGTCCGTTCTCTACCCCGAGGATCTGCCCGACGAGCGCCCGCTCGTCGCCGTGGCGGATGCGGTAGGGCTCCGGCGTGAAGATCTGCTCGATGTCCGCGTAGGGAATCCGTATGTTTCCCGATCCGTAGATCGTCTCGAACAGCACACCGTCCGGTTCCAGATCGACGATGTTCCCGCGCAGTCGGTCGCCCTTGACGACGATGATGTCGGGCGCGGTCTCAGTCTCGGAATCCGCGTGGGTCGGCGGGATCAGACACAGGATGATCCATGCGACGAGCCAGAGTCGCGTAACCAGATCCAGTCGTGACCCCCAAGCGCCCGCGTTCCGACAAGTCCTCATTGCGCCCGCATCGCCAAGGGCATGATGAAGTGCGCGTGCGTGCTGTCTTCGTGCGGCGTCGTTGGTGTCAAGTTACGGTCGTTCAATCCGGTCAGCGGTCGTTGTTCCCACCCTTTTGGTGCTTACTTGTGCGGGGTGAACTCTTTGGCTAAACTCAGTGGTCAATTTGACGAAATAAAAAAGTATGGCTTCGGATTCAATGTGAATCGTCGCCTGGGGTAAAGCCGGGATTGCCTTGCAGCATGTGCGAACCGGTAGAGCCGGGATCGTTGATTGCGGCGTTCATACCAATAATAAGTGACTTGTTGCACCAGGGGAAACCTGTCCAGATGTATGTTGCTTCGCATTGAGCGGGGCCACACCCTCTCCTGTCGCCAAGTTCCGGTCGTCGCTGTACGACGCCTGGTTTACAGAAGTCGTGCGGGCGTTCACCAACCACAGTAATAAGATTGTCAACAGGAGAGATGATGAAGATGAAAAGATCGACATTTTACCTGGCCGCGCTGGCCTGCGTCACGGGCTTCGCGGCGGAAGGCGTGATGGCCGCCGGGGAACCCAGCGGCAGGGCGATTGCCGTGACCTGCGCCGGTTGCCACGGCCCCGACGGGCATAGCGTCGGTCCGGTGCCGAGTCTTGCGGGGCTGCCCGCCGCGCACATCGAGCAGCAGCTGAAGGATTTCAAGAGTGGCGCGCGTCCCGGGACCATCATGGACCGTATCGCCAAGGGCTACGACGACGCCAACTTCGCCGCTGTCGCCAAGTACTACAGCAAGATCAAATAAGGGGGGATTCCATCAAATGTCCAGCGTTTCACGCAGAAATTTCATCAGACTGGTCGCCGGTGCCGGCGCCACTTCCGCCCTGGCGCTCGCCGGGTGCAAGACCCCCACCGAAGCAGGTAAGGCCGGCGGAAACGTCATCGTTATCGGCGGCGGATTTGGCGGCGCCACCTGCGCCAGATACCTCAAGAAATTCGATCCTTCCGTCAATGTCACCCTGATCGAGACCAACAAGGTCTACCATACCTGCCCGGGCAGCAACTGGGTCCTGGGCGGCATGCAGGGCATGGATCGCATCGCCCACGGGTTCAGCAAGATCGAGGCAGAGGGCGTCGACGTCGTGCACGATTGGGTGACCTCGATCGATCCGGATGCCCGCAAGGTCAACCTCAAGGGTGGCGGGTCCATGACCTACGATCGGCTGGTGGTGTCCCCGGGTATCGACTTCCGTTTCGACACGATCGAAGGGTACGACGCCCAGGCCAGCGGGTCTGTCCCTCACGCCTGGAAGGCGGGCCCGCAGACCGAACTCCTGCGCAGGCAGCTCGAGGCGATGCCGGATGGCGGCACCTTCGTATTGGCGTCCCCGCCGAACCCCTTCCGCTGCCCGCCGGGACCCTACGAGCGCGTCAGCCTGATCGCGCACTACTTCAAGACCGAAAAGCCGAAGTCGAAGATCATCATCCTCGATTCGAAGCCCAAGTTCTCGAAGCAGGGCCTGTTCACCGCGGGCTGGAGCACGTTCTACGGTTTCGGCACCGACGACAGCATGATCGACTGGATCCCGGCGCCGGACGGAACGGTCACCCGTGTCGACGTCAAGAAAAAGATCGCCTACGCGGGCGGGGATTCCGGTTTCGAGCAGGAGATCGAGGCCGATGTCCTGAATGTCATTCCCGCCCAGAAGGCCGGGGCCATCGCGCACGCGGCCGGTCTGGCCGACGACAGCGGCTGGTGCCCGGTGGACCAGATGTCGTTCGAATCGAAGATCCACAAGAATATCCACGTCATCGGAGATTCTTCGATTGCTGCACCGTTGCCAAAATCCGGCTATGCCGCGAATTCGGAAGCCAAGGTTGCGGCCGCGGCCATCGTCAACCTGCTGCAGGGCAAGGCGCCGGATGAGCCCACCTATGTCAACACCTGCTACAGTCTGATCACGCCGGATTACGGTATTTCCGTGGCGATGGTGTACGACAGCGTCGACGGCAAGGTCTCGAAGGTCAAGGGTTCGGGCGGTCTTACGCCGAAGGACGGCGACAACTCGCTCGCCGCTATATACACCCGGAACTGGTACGACAACGTCACCAACGACATCTGGGGGACGGGCTCGATCTAGAAGCAGTGCTTCCCGTTATTACCTAAGGCGATTGTCGGAAATTGGTATACCGGAATGCGCCGGACTTTCGTTCGTATTCAAGGCGCGCCAACCGGAGCATAGCGAGCTATGAGACGGTTGCCGCAACGCCGAAGACGGGCGAAAAGACAAGCAGGCTGGTATGTCATTTGACAGAAATCGCCTAAGATCAGGCAGGCATGAAGGCCCGCGGGCTTTTTAGTGTTGGGTTTTCAGTTGCGGAGTTCGCTTCGCTCACGGGTCGACCACAGGGAAAGATGCCGTCGAAACGGGCCGTGCGCGTAGTGCGCACTTTCAACTCAACACTCAACTGTAACCTGTTCGTTTCTTCAGGTCGGCTTGTGCCGGTTCAATCGACCTTTCCCCGAAAGATCCGGTATACCGCCATGGTGTAGATCAGTATCACCGGCAGGACGAAGAGGCCTGCGCCGTAGAACAGGAAAGACAGTGCCGATTCCGGTGCGGCGGCCTCACTGACGGTAACGGAATACGGAATCATGTAGGGCTCGAAACTCGCCAGGAGCGCCGCGTAGGCGGACAGGAACAGCAGGCTACTGCCGGCGAACGGGGCCAGGTCCCGGCGTTGAAGGATGCCGCGGGCAAGCCAGACGATGGCCAGTGCGCCGGACAGGGGAAGGGCCCAGCGCCATGTCGGGCTCTGCCAGCGCGCCGCTACATCCAGGGCCGTGAACTGCACCCAGGCGAACAGACACAGGAGGATGGCGACGACCAGACCCGCCAGCCAGGGTATCCGCCGCCAAGCCCATTCCCTGAGTTCCCCGCGGGTTTTCGCCACCAGCCAGCAGGCGCCGTGCAGGCAGTATCCGGCGACCAGTCCGATGCCGCACACGATGGCAAATGGTGAAAGCCAATCCAGGGGGCCCCCGACGTATTGACCCTGCTCCACCGCCAGTTCCTCGATCAACGCGCCCACCGCGGCGCCCTGGACAAACGACACGACGAGGGAGCCGGCGAAGAACCCCCTGTCCCACAGCTTGCGATGACGGGTGGCCCGAACCCGAAACTCGAATGCCACACCCCGGAACACCAGGCCGCACAGCATCAGTACGACGGGCAGGTAGAGCGCCGAGAAGAAGATCGCGTACACCACGGGAAAGGCCGCGTACAGTCCGGCGCCGGCCGCCAGCAGCCAGGTTTCGTTGCCGTCCCAGACCGGGGCGATCGTTCTCATCATGGTGCTTCGCCACGCATCGTTGCGGGTGGTACCGAACAGGATGCCGACACCAAGATCGAAGCCATCCAGGATGAGATAGATCAAAAGCGAGAAGGCGAGGGCGAGCATCCAGAACCACTGCAACGGTGTGAGGTCCATGGCGCCCTAGTGCTCTATCCAAGTGATAATTGCGAGTTCAGTTAGCTTGTCAGCGCTCATGGCAAGGCGCGCCTTGCCGGGAATGGCCGCTCCCTTTCCAAGAGGCGCAACGCCGTCCATGGGCGCTGACAAGCTAACCCTGCGGGCGCTCCCCTGGTGTCCCGCAGCCGCGTTGCAGCGTTTGACAAGGGAGCGGCCATTGCCTGCACGCTGCGCCTTGTTGCGAAACACCAGGGGAACGCTGAATCCGTAATTATCACTTGGATAGAGCACTAACTCCCCGTCGCGACGTCGTCGGTATTTTTTTCCCGGACCGCGGTCGCCCCTGATCCGCTTCGCACCGATGGACCGAAACCGGATTGCACAGCGCCGGGTGGCGCCGGGCCGTCGCGAAGCAGGCGATAGATGTACACGAATCCGCCGCCGGCGATGATGCTGTACACAACCGCATAGATCAGCAGGGATGCGAGGACCTCGGGTCCTTCCAGTGACGGGGTCACGGCGTCCGCGGTGCGCAGCAAGCCGTAGACGACCCACGGTTGACGACCCACCTCGGCGGTGAACCAGCCGCACAGTATCGCCACGAATCCCGCGGGAAAGCCGAAGACCGTGGCGTGCAGGAACCAGCGCGTCGTCGTCAGTCGCCGCCTGATTTTCAGCCAGACACCGGTCCAGGAGAGAAACAGCATGATCAGTCCCATGCCGACCATGATACGAAAGGCGAAAAAGGGGATCAGTACCGGTGGCCTGTCTTCGGCCGGAAACGCGTCCAGGCCCGTCTCCCGCGACGTCCAGTTCCCCGAGGCGATGTAGCTTCCCAGTCCGGGGATCTCGATGGAGAACCGGTTGCGTTCCTGCGAGCTGTCCGGCAGGGCGATCAACACCTCCGATGCCGGTTGCTGGGATTGCCAGCGGGCCTCGATCGCGGCGAATTTGGCAGGCTGGTGATTCAGGACGTATTCGCCGTTCCAGTGTCCGTAGAGCAGTTGCACCGGGGTCAGGATCGCCGCGAGCGTCAGGGACATGCCGAGCATCCTGTTCGCGGCCTGCGGCTGGACACCGCGCAGGGTATGCCAGGCCCCGGTCGCCGCCACGCAGAATGCGGTGGTCAGATAGGCGCCCAGCAGCATGTGGGGAAACCTCACCCGCATGACTTCGCCGAGGACCACTTCCGCCCAGTCGGTCGCGACGAAGCGGCCGTCGACGATCTCATGACCGACCGGCACCTGCATCCAGGAATTGTTCGCCATGATCCAGAAGGCCGAGAACGTCGTACCCAGCGCGACCAGGCAACAGGAGAGGAAATAGAGCCAGGGCGGCACACGGCCCCTGCCGAACAGCATCACCCCGACGAAGGTCGCTTCCAGCAAAAATGCGGTATAGGCCTCGTAACCGAGCAGGGGTCCCTGGATGGCGCCGGCCCGCTCGGCCAGCACGCTCCAGTTGGTCCCGAACTGCACCGCCATGATGATCCCGGTGACCACCCCCATGGCGAAGGAAAGCATGAAGACCTTGATCCAGAAGTCGAACAACTGGCGGTAGACCGGTCTGCCGGTGAACAGGGAGAGTCCTTCGAGTGTCGCCAGCCATGCCGCGAGCCCGATCGTGAACGAGGGAAAAATAATGTGAAAGGAGATGTTCAGACCGAACTGGATCCGCGACAGCAACAGGGGATCGATTTCCATGGGTTTTCGCGGCCTGTAGAAGACTTTCCGGAAAGATCGATTCGCCGGCCCGGGGCCGTTACGAAGTCCCGGTCCGCAAGTGTACACAAAGTCGGACTGCGCGGTCTCCGGCGGGGGAAAGTGAATCGCGAATTCCTGATGGGCCCGGGGCCGGGTCGGGCACGTGGACGCTACGCGGGGGGCATCGGCGACGCTATCGTGGCGCCATGCAAGACATGGCAGGCAAAACCTGCGGGTCCGGTCGCCGGTTGCGGCGCATTCGGCGTCCGCAGCAGACCTGTTTGCGGTCGAACCGGAAGGGCCTTTGACTCACCTGATCCTCCGGGCTACTGTCTCGTTCCACCAGAAACCTCCGGATACGGGAATCTTGCCTGCATGATATCGACCAGGAAACGTCCGGCCTTTCGGCCCGGGCTCTCCGGCATGATCTTTATCGGCCTCGCGGTGGGTATCGGCACCGGGATTTTTTTCGGCGAGATGGTGGCGTTCATGGAGGTGATCGGCGAGGCCTGGATCTCCCTGCTGCAGATGACAGTCCTGCCGTACGTCATGTTGTCGATGACCGCCGGTCTCGGACGCCTGAGCTACCCTGAGGCACTCAGGCTCGCCGTCAAGGTCGGCATGCTGCTGGTTCTGTTGTGGGCGATCAGTCTCTCGGTTGTTTTCCTGTTCCCCTATACCTTTCCGGACTGGGAGAGCGCCTCTTTCTTCAGCACGGTCCAGAACGATCCCGTCGTCGAGATCGATTTTCTCAATCTGTATATACCCGCCAACCCTTTCCATGCCCTGGCAAACAATCTCGTGCCGGCGGTTGTGTTGTTCAGCGCCGCGTTGGGTATCGCCCTGATCGGCGTCAGCAACAAGGAACCGTTGCTCAACGGGATGAACACCCTGATCGATGCCCTGATGCGGGTGGCAAATTTCGTCGTCAAGCTGACGCCGATCGGCGTCTTCGCCATTACGGCCAGTGCGGCGGGGACCATGAGCCTGGCCGATCTGCAGCGGATGGAGGTGTTTGTCTGGGCCTACGTCGCGCTTGCGCTGGTGATGTCTCTGTGGGTGCTGCCCGGACTGGTCTCCGTCCTGACGCCACTGAGTTACCGGGATGTGGTCGGTAACACTAAGGATGCCCTGGTCACGGCATTTGCGACCAGCAGCCTGTTCGTGGTGCTGCCGCTCCTGGTGGAACGGTGTACGGAGATGGTCGCGCGATATGCGCAGGACAGGGAGGACGCCGAGTCGGCGGTCGAGATCATTGTCCCGGCCTCGTTCAACTTCCCGCACGCGGGAAAGTTGTTCACCATCACTTTCGTCCTGTTTGCCGGCTGGTATGTGGGGAGTCCGGTGGAAGTCAGTGACTACCCACTGCTGGTGAGCACCGGTATCGCCAGCCTGTTCGCCAATATCAACCTTGCCGTCCCGTTCATGCTGGATGTCATGCGAATCCCCGGGGACATGTTTCAGTTGTTCGTGGCGACCAGTGTGATCAACAGCCACTTTGGCACCCTGCTGTCGGCGATGTTCACGGTGACGTTGACGGTCCTGGGTGCGTTTTCCATGAGCGGGCTGATCCGCGTCAGATTCATGCCTTTACTGCGTTACCTTCTGATAACCGGGTTGCTGCTACTGTCCGTTACCGCGGGGCTGCGCGTCTTCTTCGCCCTGGCGATCGAGAACACCTACGACAAGGACAGGATTGTCGCAAGCAGGCAGTTGATGCGAAAGCTGGTACCCGAGCAGGTGCATCTTTCGCCACCTGCGGTGTCTCCTTCGCTTCCGCAGGACATGAGCCGTTTGCAGGCGGTTCGTGAACGGGGGGCGCTGAGAGTCTGCTACCGGCGGGACAATCTTCCGTTCGTCTATTTCAACAAGGCGAAGGAACTGGTCGGGTTCGATGTCGAACTGCTCCACCATCTCGCACATGACCTGGGTGTGTCCCTGGTGATGGTGCCGGTGGTAGACCGCGATTTGAGCCACGAACTCGAGTCCGGCTACTGCGACATGGGCCTCGGGGCGCCGATCACTCCCCAATCCGCATTGCAGGTTGGATACACGGTCCCCTACCTGCGACTCAGGGGCAGTATCCTGACGAACGACCACCGACGGAAGGAATTTGCCAGC
>JAYENI010000096.1:0-12387 GCA_034722015.1 Pseudomonadota bacterium | reverse complement strand
GGTCTCCCCCCCTTTCTTTTCGGAACGCCTCCCGCGGTGACGTGCGCCGGGTGGCTGTTATGTCATATCGGCCGCTTCGGCACGGCTTTCAGCCCGGGATGGTATCCCGGGTCTTCGAATAGGGCGATTTCCGTCAAATGACATAGCAGCCTGCCTGTCTTATCGCCCGTCTCCGACGTTGCGCCAACCGCTACATAGCCCCGCTATGCTCCAGTTGCCGCGCCTTGAATACGAACGAAAATCCGGCGCTCCGGTATGCCAATTTCCGGCAATCGCCTAAAGTGTAGTTCATGGGCGACAGTCCGGCGGGGCACCGAAGCGCTATTAAAAAATATTATCAGACTTCATCGCGGCGCTTTATTGCGCTGGGAAGGGAGGTAGTGGGGGTGGCCAACGGACAGTTTCTGAAAGCGCGCCCGGCAGTCGAAATACGCGGATGATCAGACGGGTGGACGTGCCCACGGGATGTGGATCGGTTTCATCCGCCAGGTGACAGAAATCGCCTAGATGTCGATATTTGTCGCCTGTAATGCGTTCGACTCGATGAAGTCCCGTCGCGGTTCGACCTGGTCTCCCATCAGGGTCGTGAACATGTCGTCGGCGGCGACGGCATCCTCGATCCTGACCTGCATCAGCCGTCGGGTGGCGGGATTCATGGTCGTGTCCCAGAGCTGGTCGGGATTCATCTCACCCAGTCCCTTGTAGCGCTGGATTGTCTGTCCCCTCCGGGCCTCGTCCATCAACCAGTCGACAACCTGGGCGAAGTCCTCGACGGGTTCCTGGCGCTCGCCCCTGACGATACAGGCCCCGCCCTGAATCAGTCCGTACAATCCGGCACTCAGGGAGTTCAGTGCCTGAAAATCCGGAGCACCCAGGAACTCGGGGGTCATATCGAAGGTATGTCCAAGTCCATGCACCCACTTCGTGATTCGTACGCTCGCGCCGTCTTCCGTCTGCTCGCCGATTCCAGCCTCATATCGTATCCCCGAGGGGCAGTTTCTGTTCAGCCGCTCGAGTAAAGCGCCCGACCAGACCTCCAGCCCCTCGCGGGTCAGTGGAAACGCGAGGGGCGCCGCGGTCAGAACGGACTCGATGATCTTTCTGTCGATTCGGCGCGAAAGGCGGTCGACGCGACGCATGGCCCCCTGGAACTGCTTCACCAGCGAGGCCAGGGCCTCACCAGACAGGGGTGCATCATTCGGGTCGAATTGCAGTCGGGCGCCGTCGAGTGCCAGTTTCGTCAGGTAGTCGTTCAATTCGGCGTCGTCCTTGACGTAGGACTCGTGTTTACCGCGCTTGACCTTGTAAAGCGGTGGCTGGCCGATATAGATGTGGCCGCGCTCGATCAGTTCCGGCATCTGCCGGTAGAAAAAGGTCAGCAAGAGGGTCCTGATGTGCGATCCATCGACATCGGCATCAGTCATGATGATGATCCGGTGATAACGCAGCTTGTCCGGATCGTACTCTTCCCTGCCGATCCCGCATCCCAGTGCGGTAATCAGGGTCCCGACCTCCGCTGATGACAGCATCTTGTCGAACCTCGCCTTCTCCACATTGAGAATCTTGCCCTTCAGGGGAAGAATCGCCTGGTTGTGCCTGTCCCTGCCCTGCTTGGCCGACCCACCGGCGGAATCACCCTCGACCAGGAACAGCTCCGACTCCGCGGGGTTCTTTTCCTGGCAATCCGCCAGTTTTCCCGGCAGCCCCGCGATATCCAGCACCCCTTTGCGGCGGGTCATTTCGCGCGCCTTTCGCGCGGCCTCGCGGGCGCGGGATGCCTCGATGATCTTGCCGACAATCGCCCTGGCCTCGGCCGGGTGCTCGAGCAGATACTCGCCGAACTTCTCGCTCATGGCCGACTCGACGATACCCTTGATCTCCGAGGAAACCAGTTTGTCCTTGGTCTGTGAGGAAAATTTGGGGTCTGGCACCTTTATCGAAAGCACTGCCGTCAAGCCTTCCCGGGCATCGTCTCCGGACATGCTGACCTTCTGCTTCTTGGTGATGCCCTCACGTTCCATGTACTGGTTCAGGGTGCGTGTCAGCGCAGCCCGGAAACCCGCCAGATGGGTCCCGCCGTCGCGCTGCGGAATGTTGTTGGTAAAGCAGAATATCGATTCCTTGTAGGAATCGTTCCACTGCATCGCCAGTTCGACACCCGTATCCTGGCGCTCCGTGTCGAAGAACACCACGGTGTCGTGTATCGGCGTTTTCTTTCGGTTGAGATGTTCCACGAAGGCCCTGATGCCACCCTTGTACTCGAAGACATCCCGCCGATCTGCAATCGGCGCCTCCAGAACGATACGCACACCGGAATTCAGAAAGGAGAGTTCCCGAAGGCGCTTGGCCAGGATGTCGTAGTGGAACTCCGTGTCGCTGAAGATCTTCGGACTGGGATGGAAGGTCACCGTGGTCCCGGTGCGGTCCGTCTCTCCAACCTCGGAAAGCGGTGCGACGGGCTCACCGAGCTGGTATTCCTGCCGGTAAGACTTGCCGTCCCGGTAGATCACGAGTTCCAGCCGCTCTGACAGGGCGTTGACCACGGATACACCGACACCATGCAGGCCACCGGAGACCTTGTAGGCATTGTCGTCGAATTTACCGCCGGCGTGCAGGACCGTCATGATGACCTCGGCGGTCGAACGTTTCTCTTCGGAGTGGATCCCGGTGGGGACCCCTCGTCCGTTGTCCTGGACCGTCACGGACCCGTCGTCGTTGATCGAGACCCTGATCTCCGAGCAATACCCGGCAAGCGCCTCGTCGATGGAGTTATCCACCACCTCGAAGACCATATGGTGAAGCCCGGTCCCATCGTCCGTATCGCCGATATACATGCCGGGGCGCTTGCGGACGGCGTCAAGCCCCTTGAGTACCTTGATGCTGTCCGACGTATAGGATGATTCCGGCATGATGGCCCCGTGCGCTAAAGCACGGAATTATAGCAACTCCTCGAGGCCCCCGTGTTTCACGTGAAACACCCGGGTTTCATTCCAGCGAGAAATATCCATGACATCCCTTTCCAGGGCCGTCAGGACAACCTGTGCCCGAAGCTCCGAGAACCGTTCGATCACGCGTCTTCGGTGTGCAGGATCAAGCTCCGCGGGCAAATCATCGACAAGCAAGGTCGGGCGAACCGGGCCGGAGTCGCCGAACGCCAGAAGTTGGCCGAGAAGTAGGACCACGACGATCAGTTTCTGCTGCCCCCGAGAGGCATAGTCCCGCGCAGACCGGCCAGACAACGTAATTTGCAGATCGGCGCGATGTGGACCACTGCCGGTGTGCCCCAACTGGCGGTCCCGGCCCAGATTGTCACCGAGCACCTTCGTCAGGTCGCCTGCTTCCGGCCAGCCGCGACGATACGTCAATCCGATTGACGCACCGTCGAGAAACTCCTCCCCCATGCGACAGCAGAGCGGCTTAAGGCGAGACACATAAGCCGCTCTCGCCTCGTGCAATCGAGCCGCTGTACTCCCCAGGGCCTGATCCCATGCCAGAATCTCCCGGTCACTCCCTCCCTGTCGCAACAACGTGTTTCGTTGCCTGAGGATTCGGCCATATTCCCGCCAACCGCGCGTGTCCCCGTGTTTCACGTGAAACACACCCCAATCCAGAAACGCCCGGCGAACCCCGGGCGGCCCACTCACGAGAACATGACTTTGTGGATGCATGACCTGAACCGGCAGGGTCGCCGCATGAGACTCCACCGTGTCGACTGTCTGACCGTCCCGGCGAAGCACTCTCCCCGTGCGCCCCAACTCCATTCCCAGCGCGGTTGCGCGCGCCGGTCCGGTCTCGACTCGTCCGAACAGGGTGAGCGCGGACTCTCCGTGGGAAATGAGTTGTGCGGCAATCCGGGTTCTGAAGGACCGCCCCCGGGACAGACAGTCAATCGCCTCGAGAAGGCTTGTCTTTCCCGAGGCGTTGGGACCGACAATGAGGTTGGCCCCGTTGCAGAGTGACAACTCCGCTGACCGCACGTTTCGAAGATTTCCAACCCGTAGGCGAATCAGGCTCATCGGGGTCGTGGCCGCAATGCCAGGGACAGCCGGCGAGAATGCAGTGCCGGCAATTGTTTCACTGGAGACGGGTCGAACGTTTCGTGCGCAAAGGCTGGCGATCAGGTGCTGCGCATTCGCGCTTACGACGGACCGCGAACACGAGATCACCTGTCATGCCTTGCGCTCATCCGGGATGGGTTTCAGATAACACTGCAAATGCGGTAGCAACAGCACATCGGCGTGGTGTACGTAACCCGTCCCTCCCGCCTGTCCTGGCGAGGGGGCAACGTCCATCGCCTACGGGTACGCCACGATGTCTTGGTCAACGGTCCAGGGCGCGTAACGTCATGGCTAGAGACGCATGGGCATCACGACGTAGCGCGATGTGCCATCACCAGGCGCCTTGATCAGTGCACTGCCCTCGTCTGTGGTGAGATGTATCTCAACCGTTTCCCACTCGATTGCGGACAAGGCATCCATCAGATACTGCACATTGAAACCGATTTCCATTTCGGGCCCGGAGTATTCCACAGGAAGTTGCTCTTCCGCCTGTTCCTGCTCAGGGTTGTTTGCCTCCAGCCTCACCGTATCCCGGGAAAGGATAAACCTGACGCCGCGATACTTGTCGTTTGACAGTATCGCGGCCCTCGACAGCGCATGGACCAGGAAATCACGGTCGGCAACGACGACGTGACCGTTGTCTCCCGGGATCACACGGTCGTAGTCGGGATAACGCGCATCGATCAGTTTCGAGACAAATGTCGTTCCCTCCAGGCTGACGCGGATGTGATTGCTGTCAATATCAATGCTGGCGGGGCTGTCACTTCGCTCGAGCAACCGGAGCAATTCCTGGACCGCCTTGCGGGGCAGGATTACCTGTCTCGCCTCCGACACACCGGTCGGCATCACCTCACTGTGCATCGCCAGCCGATGCCCGTCGGTTGCCACACCACGAACGTGCTTTTCGCCTACCTCGAAAAGCAGGCCGTTCAGGTAATACCGAACGTCCTGCTGCGCCATCGCAAAAGCGACACGCTCGAGGAGACTGCGCAGCTTTTCCTGGGTCATGGCCACGGTACACTGGCCCTCGAAATCCTTTTGCCGGGGGAACTCTTCGGAAGGAAACGAAGCAAGCTCGAATCGGCTGGGCCCGGAAGTCAGCTTCACCTTGTCGCCAGCGGCCTTCATGCGGATTTCCGAACCCTCGGGCAGGGCGCGACAGATATCCAGCAGTTTGCGCGCGGGCAGCGTGCAACTTCCCCTCTCCGAGGTCTCGAGATCCAGTCTTGCCTCGATCTCGAGTTCCAGATCAGTCGCGCCGAGGTACACCCCTTCATCGCTCAGTCTGAGCAGTACACAACCCAGTATCTGCTTGGTATTTTTCCTCTCAACGGCACCGATTACATTTTGCAGAGGGAGTAAAAGGGTGTCGCGCGGTAGGGTCAATTCCATTCCTGTTCCCAATAACAATAATTGTGAATTAAAAGATAGTTATTATATTTATAGGTTGCCGACCGCTGTGGAAAAGTCAAAATAGTACTTATTTTACAGTCAGATAGAAACCCAATCTAATTGGGGTCTGCTCTGGATTTCAAGTCGGTTGGCTGTGGTTGACCTGTGGATAACTTTTGGGGACCGATACGATCCACGAGTAAACCTCGTGATGTCCACATCATTCTCCCACGTCTGCGCCATCGTGTGGTCGAATTCCATGGCTTACCGAAACATCTCCCGCCGCAAATCCAGGTTCCGCTGTTCAATCCCGAATCAACACCCCCCGAACTCAAACTTCGTGACCTCGCTCGACCTCTTTCTTTAGGCGATTGCCGGAAGATGAGACACCAGATTGCGTTGGGTGAACTGCGATGAGCAGTGAACGGCTTGGGCAGGAAGCCCAAGACCGGTGCCCAAGCAGAGCAGGGACAGCGCAGCGCCGGGATCGTTCGTCATCAAGGCGCGACAACAGGCGCATCGTCGAACGATGTCACGGTTGTCGCAACACAGGGGACGGACGAAAAGACAAGCAGGATGGTATGTCATTTGACAGAAATCGCCTTAGGTGCCCTGATCAATTGCCATCCCTGTTCCGAATCCGATGCCAGATACGCGGCCGGGCCGGGGATTTTTCAACAAACAATAATAATAGTAAATATATGAACTACTTATTACTATTATTAGTACCGGCTCGTGCTGTGGATAACTTTTTATTACTGTTTTAATACAATGAGTTACGGTAGCGGCATGGGTTCGAGAAACAGCCTGGATCCAGTGAGTCTGATCGTGCGTGAGTTGTGGATAACTCGACGTGTCGGACGATCCTCTTGTTTATAGAAGGTCTATCCACAAGATAAGACACTGTTCGGTTCACAGTTTGGAATCATCCGCCACGGCACATACCCCGGGGGACGGGGCAATATCAGGTGTCGTCAGGGGAGAGGTCGGGCCGGTGTCGTGAACCGGTTCTGCGGAGGCGCAGAAATCGCCTTAGCTGGCGAGGATGCGAAGCAGGGTGTTGTAGTCTTCGTCGAGGCGGCTATCGGTTTCCCTGAGCTCCTTGACCTTGCGGCAGGCGTGCAGGACCGTGGTGTGATCGCGTCCACCGAAGGCGTCCCCGATCTCCGGGAGGCTGTGGTTGGTGAGTTCCTTGGCGAGCGCCATGCACAGTTGCCTGGGGCGGGTGATGGAACGGCTCCGGCGTTTCGAGTGCAGGTCGGCGACGCGGATTTTGTAGAACTCCGCTACCGTTTTCTGGATGTTCTCGATGGTGACGACGCGATCGTGCACCGCTATAAGGTCACGCAGCGCCTCCCGCGCAAACTCCAAGGTGATCCGGCTGCCGATGAAGTTGGCGTTGGCGATGACGCGGTTCAGCGCACCTTCGAGTTCCCGGATGTTGGAGCGGATGCGCTTGGCGATGAAAAAGGCCGTATCGCTGGGCAGGTCGATCTTGGCGTCCTCGGCCTTGCGCTGCATGATCGCCACGCGGGTCTCGAGCTCGGGGGATTCGATGGCCTGGGTGAGCCCCCAGCCGAAGCGTGACTGCAGGCGCGCCTGCAGTCCGTCGACTTCCTTGGGATACTTGTCGCAGGTCAGGATAATCTGCTGCTTGCTCTCCAGCAGTTCGTTGAAGGTGTGAAAGAACTCCTCCTGCGAACGTTCCTTATTCGCGAAGAACTGGATGTCGTCGATCAGCAGGACGTCGACGGAGCGGTAAAACCGTTTGAAGTCGTTGATGGTGTTGTGCTGCAGCGCCTTGACCATGTCGGCGACAAAGCGCTCCGAGCGCAGGTAGACGACGCGCTTGTCCTGGTCCTCAGAGAGGATTCGATTGCCGACCGCCTGCATGAGGTGGGTCTTGCCCAGCCCGACCCCGCCATAGATCAGCAGGGGGTTGTAGGCGCGACCGGGGTGCTCGGACACCTGAAAGGCCGCCGCCCGCGCCAGCTGGTTACACTTGCCCTCGACGAAATTGTCGAAGGTAAACGACCGTGTCAGATGGCTTTCGAAGTAGTTGCCCGCACGCTTGTGGGTGGAGACGTTTCCATCCCGCACCGGTCGGGTCACCGCCGTCACCCGTTTTCCGGTATCCGGTGAGCTGCCGATCTCCAGGACCACGTTGAAATCCGGGTTCTGGGACAGTGTCCGGGCGAGCGCGGTGATGCGCTCGTGAAAATTGCTGCGTACCCAGTCCATCACGAAGCTGTTGGGTGCCAGCAGTCGCACGGCGCTGTTGTCCTCGAGGGCCTGCAAGGGGCGGATCCAGGTGTTCAGCTGCTTTTCCGGCAGTTCCCGCTCCAGCTGGTCGATACATTGATTCCAAAGCGAACCCCTGCTCAACGACGTTACTCCCGGATCCGTGCAGTGATGAGATGGCGAAGTCTACTCCGGATAACTGGCAAATGACACGCGTCCCGCAAGTGCGCCCGGGCGGCAATTTAATTGACAAACTGACGGTCGGGAAGTATGTTCGCGCGCTCCCCGAATGATTGGCCCGAGGGATGAGTCGGGCTGGCGAACCCAAGGTTTACAGGCCATGAAAAGAACATTCCAGCCCAGCAATCTCCATCGGAAACGCACGCACGGTTTCCGGGCGCGGATGCGTACCCGCAGTGGCCGCAAGATCCTGAACGCCCGCCGGGCCAAGGGCAGGGCGCGCCTCTGCCCCTGACACTGACCGGGTCAGCGGTCGGCCGCGCTGGAGCGGGCGGACGACACCCGGACGTGTACGGGGGAGAAAGGATCGCCCAGGCGAGTTCGCTGCACCATGACCGAGAATTCGTCGATTCGGCCCGAACGCCTTCAGTCCTCCGATGATCTGACCTTTCCCAGGGATTCCCGCCTGACGCAATCGGCGCAGTTCAAGCGTGTTTTCGGCAAGGGGATGAGGTTCGGGAACGGAATTTTTACGATGCGCGCCGCCCCCAGTGACGCTGGCCAGCCCCGACTGGGACTGGCGGTTTCCAGGAAATGCTCACGGCTCGCTGTGCAACGGCACAGAATCAAGCGGGTTGTCAGGGAGAGCTTTCGGCACGAGCAATCGGTATTGCCCCCGATGGATTACGTTGTCATGTGCGCCCCAGGCGCGGCGAAGCTGTCGAATGCCGAACTGAGACTGGCGTTGCGGGGTCTTTGGAAACGCTCGGCGCGGCAGCCGGGCCGGACCGACAGGCGCGCACGGACACTCAAGGATCCCCGCGAGTCGGGTACCAGCGGATAGGAACGCAATGGAAAATCAGCGACTACTGGTTTATCTGTCCCTCGCGCTCGTGCTGTTCATGATCTGGCAGGCCTGGCAGCAGGACTACGGATCCGCGAGCAGGCCCGAAACCGTCGCGACCGACAGCCGTGCATCCGGCGACGATGCCGTGGTCGACGACACGCCGATCCCGGGAGACGTTCCCAGTGCCCCCGGTGCCGAGCCCGAGCAGACACCGGCTGCCCGGAACGACGCACAGACGATTCGGGTCGTGACCGACGTGTTCGATGCCGCAATCAGCACGATCGGCGGGGATGTCCTGCAGGTAAAACTGCCGACCTATCCCGTATCGATCGAACAGCCCGACGTTCCATTCACCCTTCTCGACGATACCGCTCGCGTCTACATCGCGCAGACGGGGCTCGTCTACGACGGAGACGACACGGACGGTGACGCCGCAGATATGGCCCCGAGCCATCATGCACGGTTCTCAGCCGAGCGTGATCTGTTCGAACTCAGGGACGGAGAGGACGAACTGCGTGTCCCGCTACGCTGGACGGGACCTGACGGCGTCACCGTCACCAAGACGTTCGTTTTTCGCCGCGGCAACTTCCTCATCGATATCGAACAGACGGTGGAAAATGCCGGTACCAAACCCTGGGTCGGTCGACAGTACCGTCAGATCCGCCACGGTGGGGTCATCGAAGACAGCGGATCGAAATTTATCCATACCTTCACCGGCGCCGCGTACTTCGACGGCAAGTACGAGAAGGAGTCTTTTGACGACATCGCCGACGAACCGCTGCGCAAGGAGATTGACGGTGGCTGGGTCGCGATGTTGCAGCACTATTTCGTTTCGGCCTTCGTCGCCGCGCAGGGAGACAAAAGTCTTGTCTATACAAAGGCGGTGCGCGGTCGTCTGGGTCAGGAATACCTGATCGGCCTCACGTCCGTGGCGCAGACCGTGGAGAGCGGGCAGTCCGCCGCCTTCAGCACGAGCCTGTTCGTGGGACCAAAGTTGCAGCATCAGCTCGAAGTGATCTCTCCCGGCCTGGAGCTGGTGACCGACTACGGCATCTTCACGGTGATTTCCAAACCGCTTTTCTGGCTGCTCGAGAATATCCACGGGTTCGTTGGAAACTGGGGCTGGGCCATCATCCTGCTCACCATCCTGATCAAGCTGGTCTTCTACAAGCTGTCCGAGGCGAGTTACCGCTCGATGGCCCGGATGCGGGCGGTACAGCCGAAGCTCGTCGCGCTCAAGGAACGCTATGGCAGCGACAAGCAGCGGATGAACCAGGCCCTGATGGAGTTGTACAAGAAGGAGAAGATCAACCCGCTCGGCGGTTGCCTGCCCATCCTGGTGCAGATCCCGGTCTTCATTGCCCTTTACTGGACGCTCCTGGAGAGCGTGGAGCTGCGTCAGGCGCCCTTCATGCTGTGGATCCACGATCTTTCCACGAAGGACCCCTATTACGTGCTGCCGCTACTCATGGGCGTGACCATGTTCGCCCAGCAGAAGCTCAATCCCGCGCCGCTCGACCCGGTCCAGGCCAAGGTCATGATGGCGCTGCCGTTCGTGTTCACCGTGTTTTTTGCGTTCTTTCCTTCCGGGCTGGTGTTGTACTGGTTCGTCAACAACCTGCTTTCGATTCTCCAGCAATGGGTCATTACGCGGCGTATCGTGAAGGAAGCCCGCTGAGCTCCGGAATTCGGGTTGCCCGGAGCCGCCCTGGATCCCGGATCCTGCACAGGCCGGAATGATTCCCGCATGGTGTCCGACACCATAGCCGCCATCGCGACGCCCTCCGGGCGGGGTTCGGTGGGTATCGTCCGGGTCTCGGGACCCGGGGCCTTTTCCATTGCCGGGGCGGTCATTGGAAAACTGCCGGCGCCCCGCAAGGCCGTCTATCGACGATTTCTCGATGATCAGGGGCGGGATATCGACCGGGGTCTGGTGATCCGGTTTCCCGCGCCAAACTCGTTCACCGGTGAAGACGTTCTCGAGTTGCACGGGCATGGCGGCGCGGTGGTGCTGGACCTGCTGCTCTGCCGGGTGATTTCACTGGGCGCGCGGCCGGCGCGGCCGGGCGAGTTTTCCGAACGCGCGTTCCTCAACGACCGGATCGATCTGGCGCAGGCCGAGGCCATTGCAGATCTCATCGACAGCCGCTCGGCGCAGGCTGCCCGTTCCGCCATGCGCTCGCTGGACGGTGAGTTCTCCCGTGAAATCAGGACGCTGGTGGATGCCACGATCGCGCTTCGCGTCTACATCGAGGCGACCCTGGATTTTCCGGACGAGGAAATCGATCTTCTCGACGATCCCGCTATCCGGAATCAGCTTCGTGACCTGATCGTTCGCACCGCGTCGGTCCGACGCGCGGCCCGTCAGGGCAGCCTGCTTCGCGAGGGACTCGGAATCGTCATTGCCGGAAGTCCCAATACCGGCAAGTCCACCCTGCTCAACCGGCTCGCCGGCGACGAGGCGGCAATCGTCAGCCATCTCCCGGGGACGACCCGGGATATCCTTCAGCGGGACATTCTGCTCGACGGGATCCCCTTGCGTGTGACCGATACGGCCGGTCTCAGGCGGAGCAATGACCCGATCGAGCGCGAGGGGGTGCGCAGGGCATGGCGGGAGATCGGGTCGGCGGACCTCATCCTGCTCCTGATCGACTCGACCAAGGGCTACGGTGTGGCCGAAGCGGCGATCGAGGCCGACCTGCCACCCGGGGTTCCGCGGTTGCGGGTGTGGAACAAGATCGATATTGACGGTGCCGCCGGTCCACCTTCCCGTGAAGCGGGTATCGGGATCTCGGCGCTCGAGGGAACGGGTACCGGGGAACTGAGGCGGCGGATCACTGCGCTCGCCGGTGTGGCGGAAACCGGGGAGGGTGTGTTTCTGGCGCGTCGCCGCCATCTTGTCGCACTCGACCGCGCCATCGTCGCGCTCGAGTCCGCCGACGCGCAGTACCGGCAACACCGGGCCGGGGAACTGCTGGCCGAAGAACTGAGAATCGCGCAGCGAGTCCTTGGCGAGATCACGGGCGAATTCACCAGCGAAGACCTTCTCGGGCGTATCTTCGCGGACTTCTGTATTGGCAAGTAAGAAACGGATTCCTGAAGGGTAGCCCGGATGCAGCGAAAGCGGAATCCGGGGAGTTGGGTACGCTGCCCAGGAAAGGAATCCTGGATTGCGCTACCGCTCCATCCAGGCTACTTGTTTCTCCGACAGGCGCTGGTGTGTGACGCCTGATCGAGGGCGAATTGACCGGCGACGGCCCCTGGCGCCTCGGCGGCTACACCATCCGGGAAGTCCAGCAGAATGCCTCCTGGGACGCATGGCTGGACTACGCCAATGAACAGGGATGCACGCCCGAGTCTGCCGAAACGCGCATGCGTATCTCGTTCGGTTTTGAGCAGTAACCCGGAACCGCGAGCTGACTCGCGCTGTAAACTGCGGCAAGGCGGCCGGAACCGAGGTGCCCCAGGGCGACGGACAGCGGGTGCTCCGGTCCGACCACGGGTTCGAACGGTAGTGCCAGAACACTAACCGACCGTAGCATCAGTATTCGCCGCCACCGAGTTCTACCTCTCAAGAGGATTGGCCTCCCCGGTTCACACTTCGGGTTTCATGGGCTACTAAACTACAGTGCATCTGCCGCACACTGCCGAGGGGAGCCATTCCAACCA
>JAYENI010000095.1:0-2507 GCA_034722015.1 Pseudomonadota bacterium | reverse complement strand
GGTGTTTTCTCCAGGCCCTCCTCGGTGGATTCGGGTTTGCCGGCCTTGCTCCGCTTCGCTGGCGTCACCGCAGCCCGGTGCTTGCTGTTCGGCACTAACACGCCATGGAAGCGGGTAAGATTCACTCTCGGCCTGGGCACCAGCGCGGCCAATCTGGCGATAAAGTCCAGCGGCTCAAAAATCACATGAGTGGTGCCGTCCCGGTAAGGCGTCTTGAGCTGGTAACGCACCTTGCCGCTATCGGTAAGCGACAGGCGCTCTTCCGAAACCGCCGGCCGGGCGATGTAACGACACAGCCGCTCCAGCTTCTTGCGTTCCCCTGCCTTGGCCGCCACGCCCGCATGCAGACTGAACCCGCCCGCCTTACCGACTGCGTCACCGAACGACTCCTCCGGATCACAGGCCGGCAACGTCCGCAGGGTGAACACCTTGCGTCCGGCCTGCGGCCCCACGGCGATGCGGTAGGTGATGGAATGGCCCAGCAACTGATCCATCGGCCCCGCCTCTACGGCCTCCCCGGCCAGATAGCTGTTCTCGGTATCCCGTTCCAGGAGGCCCTGGCGTTCCAGACAAATTCGTCCGGAACGAATTTGGACGCACACAGTGCGCCCGAAGGGGGCGCGCCAGGGAAGGCGCGCATCAATACGACCGACACGCCGGGCGATCGTTTGAGCCAATTGCGTGAGTTCGCCGCTCGTCGGAGCCTTCACCCAACGGAACCGAACCGTTCCATCGGGTTGATCGACATACACACCATCGAGGAACAGCAACGACGCTCGGTTACTGAAAATCAATGGATTCTGGCCGAAATCGAAGGGACACGGCGCACTCGTCATGACGACCGGATTCACGCCGCCTCGTCGAGTGCTTCGGGAACCGGCGGACCCGGGTAATCCCGCTGCCGTTCCCGGCGGAATTGAAATTCCATGTAGTCCATCGGGTCCCCGCTGACCGTCAAAGAGCGCAGCTTGAGTATCGCTTCGGCTCGATCGAGACTCAGCGCGCTCCGGCGAAATCTATCCGGTCCTTACTCGGCGCATCCGTTGTTGTGGATCGCGCCGTATCGCTTACTCGAAGCCCTGCTCGATCACCGCCTTCCGATCGTCTTCGACACGCACCCAGGTACGCTTGCGGCAGGGTCGAAGGCGTTTCCCTTCAGGTTTTTTCCCGGGATCCGGGATCTGCTCCGCCGTGCGCGGGTAACACTCGATCTCGTAGAGACCGAGGCCCTCGTGGCCATCCGCTTGCACGGTGGCCCTTCTCCCCGGGACTGAGGCGGATTCGCTGTTTGCGTTCCGATCGATCCGAGGTCTTGCGGGTATCCTCCCTCAGACCCTCCGGATGGATGACGATGCCCTTGTCATCGGCACTGATGACCAGGAACTTTTCCTCGTCACCGTGATCGATGGGCGGTGATACGGAGACCGGCGCCGGGGGCCTGAACCTGCAGGTCGACAGCCAGGATTTCGATTCGCTGAAGACCGTACTGGGATTTCAGGGCGCCTACGCGATCAGCCAGAGCTTCGGTGTCCTGCAGCCGTACCTGCGCGCCGCGTGGCACCATGAGTACCTGAACGACTCGCGCACCATCAATTCCCGCTACGTCAACGAGTTCATCCCCGTCGGTGGCAGCCCCACCAACCTGCCGGTCGTGACCGAGTCGCCGGACCGTGACTACGGCACCATCGGGATTGGCCTGTCGAGCGTGTTCCAGGGGGGATGGCAGGGGTATTACCTGTACGAACGCTGGATTGCGCTCGACAACATCACGGACAACGTCTTCGCGCTCGGGGTCCGCGGGGAATTCTGACCGTTCGTATGGGCCGCGGGCCTCCCCGCCCGCGGCCCGTGCGGCCGCTTTTCGCCAGGCGCCTGCCCAATGGCCTCTGAAGGCATCATCGACCCCGCCCGCGGCGCTGCCCCGGCAACAGAAAGTCGTCCTACGCGCTCCCGAATTTACTACACTTTCAGATACACGCACCGCAAACCGTTTCCTTCGGTGGTTCGCGTCGCGCGTGCCCGCCGGCCGCATCGCGGCGGAACGCCGGGACCAGGCAACCTTCCCGGATCAGCGCCGTACCGATGTCGTCGACAATCGAGATACCCGGTTTCAGAGTCGAGTCCCAAATTGGCGTCGGCGGGATGGCGGTCGTCTACCTCGCGGTCCAGGAGAACCTGGATCGGGAGGTGGCGCTGAAGGTCATGAATGCCTCGCTGGTATCCGATCATACCTTCTGCGACCGGTTTCTCAAGGAAGGCAAGATCGTTGCCAAGGTCAGCAACCACCCCGACATCGTCACCATCCACGACATCGGCTGCTACGACGGCAGTCATAACGAAAACGGTGGAACTTCAGTGCTTCCTATACTCCGCGATGATACGGAACACCGGTTATGGAAGGCAGTCCGATAATAAAAGCGTGAACAATCTCACACCTGGTCGCGCAACTTTCTCACGGAAATTGCCCGGCGACCGCAATAGATTGGGCACATCACCTCGATCCAACC
>JAYENI010000094.1:0-2509 GCA_034722015.1 Pseudomonadota bacterium | reverse complement strand
CCCGTGCTGTACGTGCACGGGTTCTACATCAGCTTCGACAAGGGATGCAAAAGGGCGTCGATGTTTCAGGATGCGCTTGGGCTTGAGGGACGGTTTGTGCTGTTCAGCTGGCCATCGGACGGGGCGATGCTGAACTACACCCTCGACGAGGCGGACCTGTACTGGAGCGTGGCGCCGCTGGAAGAGACCCTGACGGACATGGTCGGGCGATTCGGGGCCGGCAACATCGACATCGTCGCGCACAGCCTCGGGACTCGCGGTGTATTTCTCGCGCTCGTCAATATGGCCCGAGCCGATCAACTCGAGGAGCCACTGGTCAATCAGGTCGTCCTGGTCGCTCCCGATATCGATGCCGGGATTTTCGAACAGTATCTGCCCCGGATTCGCCCGCTGGCGCATAACATAACCGTCTATGCATCGGCTAACGACCGCCCGCTGTCACTCTCCCGGAAGGTTCACGGCTACCCGCGTCTGGGTGAGTCGGGACCGCATCTCGAAGGCCTGACAGGCGTAGAGATCATCGATCTCTCCGACATCCCCGTGCGTTATCCCTCCGGTCATGTCTATCACCTCTATCACGACTTCGCGATTGACGACCTCACACAGCTCCTGATCGACGGGAAGCCGGCGTCGAAACGCCGTCTTCTCGAACAGACCGGCGAAAACCATTGGCGGCTGGTCCCGGAGAGCGCCGAACCGGCGGAGACGAGATGACCTGTCTGAACGTCACTGCTTTGCGGACCCTCAAACCGGTATAGACTCCGTTCGATGGCTATACGCAAACTGCTGCTGTGGATCGTTGTCGGCGTGGTGCTGGTCGGCGTGGGCCTGCTGGCCATCGGCTACCAGCCCACGGTCTACCTGATGCCCACCCCCGCCGTGATGGGCACGGGCGAGATCAACCCCTTCGACCTCAACCCCAACCTGTCCAAGAGCAATGAGGTCCGGATCCTGTTCGCGACGAACCGGCTGCCTGCCGCTGAGACGGAGAACCGGATCTACACGATCTTCCCCGGGGACAAGCTGCGTATCGGCGTGGCCCACATGAGGATCGGAGACGAAGAAACCCCATGGGAGAAGATCCTGAACCTGTCGACGTCCTCGGAAAAGGGACCGCGACTGGCGGTTCGGCTGGAGGAACTCGAGGAACGCGCACAGTTTCCCCTGGACGGCGACGCCTCTCCTTCGGGTACCGAGAACCGGGCCATGGCCGATACCGTCAATCGCGCGCTCGAACAGAGCGTCGACAAGGACATTACCATTTATGTCCACGGCGCCAATACCGCCATTTTTCGTGCCGCCGCACAGGCGGCCCAGTACCACCACTTCACCGGGCGGAATTCGGTCGTGCTGGCGTTCCTGTGGCCGTCCGCGGAGAACCTTTTCGCCTACGGCACGGATGAACGCCATGCGCTCAAGTCGGCGCCGGCCTTTGCGCGTCTGCTCGAACTGCTGGCCCGGCACACCCATGCCCGCAACATCAATATCATCGCGTACAGCGCCGGCGCCCAGATCGTCAGCCCGGCGCTCGACATTGTCGGCAGGAACTCCCCAATCGAAAAGAGAAAAGACCTGCGGCTCGGAGAGGTCTATTTCGCGGCGGGTGACATTGGCGTAGATACGTTCGTGAAGCATCTGCAAAGTTATGCCGACATGCCCCGCGGCACGACCGTGGCCGTCAACCTGAGCGACAGCGTCCTGGCCCTGGCCGCGAGGCGTACCCGGGTGTCGCGGGCCGGACGCCCCGATATCGGGGACCTCAGTCAGGAAAAATACAACTGGGTCCGGAAGGCCACCCAGGGACCCGAACTGACCGTCATCAAGGTCAGTGCCGAAACGGTCAGCGGCATGGGATCCAGGACGCACGACTTCTGGTACTCCCATCCCTGGGTCAGCAGTGACGTACTCACCCAGTTTATCTTCCATCTCCTCCCTCGCGAGCGGGGCCTGGTGGAGAACGTGCAGGAAGGAGGCGTTCGCTACTGGACGTTTCCGCCGGATTTTCCGCAGCGCATCGTCGAAATCGTCAGGGAAGCGGCGATGGAAAAGCGAAACCTGCCGGCACGTGTGACCCGGTGAGCACACACGATGCGCGACCCCGGTCGGGGATTCCAAAATAGACACCAAACCACAACGAAACGCGGCTATGGTCTTTCCTGCCGCACCGACATCACGCCCCGCAGCGCCGGAAGGAGAGCGCATGGACAACGAATGGTTCAGGAAGACGAACGCTCCGGAAAGTGTCAATCGCCGCGGGGAAGTTGTTTCACATAAGGCGATTTCTGTCACGGGAAAGGGATCTCGAACCCTTCGTCCTTGAATCGTTTGCAGATCGCGGTATTGAGTGCATCGACCGTAACCTCTCAATAACCGCGTGCAGCTTGGGGTGGACAAGCGACGCGCAGTCCACCATTGTGGCGCCGGGGCTCTCCACTGGTGGACTGCGTTGCACTTGTCCACCCTACCCCATCCACACTGTGAGATAAGGCCCGGTAGGGTGGACAAGCGC
>JAYENI010000093.1:0-12550 GCA_034722015.1 Pseudomonadota bacterium | reverse complement strand
GATATGATAGTGATATTATTAGAGAGTATTCTACTAAATTAAATCACAAACCAATCATAGATATAAATCCTAAAAATTCAAAAGTATTAAAACAAAAAATGACGATCCTCCCCTCAACATTGATCTTCAACATGCCCCCTATTTCCCTCGGGATTCACAAGTGCGTCGCGAACGCAGCGGCGAGGCGGGACCGGCAAGCTTGCGGTGGTAGAATGTGGACCCGTCCATTTCGAGGAGCAGACGGTGTCCGAACCGGCCGAACGCAAACCGGGATACAAAGATATCCTTTCCCTGCCCGAGAACCAGGTCGGCGAGATCCTGAACGGCGATCTTTATACGCACCCACGCCCCGCCCCAAGACATGCCCGCGCAACCACCGCGCTCACTGGAAAGCTCTGGGAACCGTTCGATGGCGGTTCCGGAGGTCCCGGAGGCTGGTGGATCATCGACGAACCCGAAATCCACTTCGGTGAGGATATCGTCGTTCCGGACATCGCGGGCTGGCGGCGCGAACGACTCCCCGGGTTACCGGATTCCGCCTGGTTCGAACTTGCACCGGACTGGGTCTGCGAAATCCTGTCCCCTTCGACCGCGCGCACCGACCGCGTGATCAAGATGCCGATCTACGCCCGGGAGAACGTGTCGCATCTCTGGCTGGTGGACCCCGACGCTCGCACCCTCGAGGTTTACCGGTTGCATGACCAGGGACGGTGGTTGCTACATGAAACGCTCTCCGACGACGATACCGTGCAACAGCCACCCTTCGAGGCGATCTCCTTCTGCCTGGGAAATCTCTGGCCCTGACGATCGGGAGAACTTGGGGAGGAAATGGGGCAGAAAATTCGGGGTCTGTCTCGAATGGCACTGACTTAAGCTGAATCGACATAAAATCAAGCAGTTGGGAGTAGCCTGAGTAGCAGTTCGTTAAAATGCCTCAGAATTTGCCTCCGTGTTTCGCGACTCCGGGCCGTTTTCGCCGTGTTAATCACTGGTCTGATGGCGCGGTAAGCTACTGTTTTTTTGGTGACAAAGTCGTTAAGTCAGTGCCATTCGGTTCTGTCTCCTATTCTCATTGGGACCCGTACTGCCCCGGGAGATTGAACATGCACCCGCTGATCGAATCTCACCGCCGGGAAATCCTCGAGCTTGCCGCCCGGTACGGGGTGACCAACGTACGCGTCTTCGGCTCGATGGCGCGGGAAGACGCCGGGGAGACGAGTGATGTGGACCTGCTGGTCCGGCCGCTTCCAGGCACCAGCCTGCTCGACCTGGGCGGCCTGGTCACGGACGCACAAGATCTGCTCGGCAGGCGTGTGGACGTGGTGTCCGAACGCGCCCTGGCTCCTCCAATCCGGGATCGGGTACTGCGGGAGGCGAAGGTGCTATGAAACCCTCCCCTGAATCGGACGGGGATCTCATGGCGCACATGCTGGACGGCATCACCCGCATCCAGGAATACACCCACGGTGACCGCACCGTTTTTTTTGGCTCGCGGCTCGTCCAGGACGCCGTGATCCGCAATCTTCAGACCCTGGCGGAATCCAGCCAGCGCCTGAGCGATGATCTCAAGGCCGCCGAACCCGGCATCGACAACTCGAACAGGCGATGCGACGCCAGAGCGCTCCTCCCGGGAAGAGCAACGATAGAGACGACGCCTCATGAGCGAGAGCCGGATCTACACCACCGGCAGGGTCGCGCTCTAAGGCGATTGCCGGAAAATGACATACCAGATTGCGCAGGATTATCGTTCGTCTTCAAGGCGCGGTAACGGGCGCATAGTCGTTCTATGCAACCGTTGCCGCAACGCCGAAGACGGACGAAAAGACAAGCAGGATGGTATGTCATTTTCCAGAAATCGCCTAAGACCCAGCACACCGGTCTCTTTAGTCTCCCGCCCGTCGGGAAGCTGGTATCGAGTCTTGCGATATCCCCCCTTCCCTTCCTCCTTCGGTGAGCGGCCGAGCAGCGTTATCAGCGTATGCGTCACAGATCAGGAACCAGTGTCACACGCGTAGCCCGGATGCAGTGCAGCGAAATCCGGGATTCCCTAGCTCTCATCCAGAAATTCCCGCACCTCGAGGCAGCGTTTCTGCTGCTGTTTCTTCTTTTTGTTGCTGCCGGAGAAATCGGGGATCCACTTCTTTTCCGATTCCCACAATGACTTGATCCTGCGGGCCACGATACGCCGGTCCTCTTCAGACTCCCACGTACCCGACTTGAGTCTGTTGTACAGTTCCGCCGCGGGATTGTCGCCGGCAAATCCTTCCAGGAACTCCTCAATTTCACGCTCGACAGGCGGCAGTCTGGCCAGTTGTTCCAGCCGTTCCTTCTCGCGCTGTTCTTCCTCGCGCCGCTGTCTGGCAGCTTCCTCCGCGGCCCGCGCCCTTTCCGCGCGCTGTTTTTCGTAACCAGCCTTCCTGCTTCGCTGGGATTCCGCCCATTCTCTGAGTTGTACTACCTCTTCGGCCTCGGAAATCGGGCTCTCATGTTGAGGATCGATCTCCACGAGCACCCAACCAAACGGAAGCATGCCAGCCTCCGACCCCTGACTACTTGCGGCCAGCCAGACCGTCTTCGGAGCGGACTCCCACTTGGCCTGTTTCCCGGGGCCCTGCATGATCCTTATACTCCTCACGCCATTCAACGTGACGGCCTCGGCGCCGCTGTGGCGCCCGATTCGCAACAGAAATGCATGATCGTCGTCCTTGCCGGGGAGCGCCTTGCGAACACTCTCTGCCCATCCCGGGGTGACATAGCCCCGTTTCTCCAGCAAACTGGACTCTTTTATAAACAAATCCCTATAGAAACGGTTGCATGCGACCGCAATGTCGGACACATCCCACCGAAGCTCTTTCGACGGCAGCTTGCCAGGCGATGGCTCCGCCGCATTCGGTTTCTGCAATGTCAGCGTCGTCGAAAGCGCCCTGCGATAGAATGCCGGGACGCATTCGAGGATCTGATACAGCCCCTTTTGCTCGGCCTGCGACTGCACGAGCCTCCCGTTCTTCTCCACTGGGTGCCGTTTCCGGTTCACCGCGAACCGAATTTCTGAACCCGGCAACCCGGTTTCGTCGGTCCAGCGGGCATCGCCCACCTGCACGAGGCGCATGGGATCCTTGTGCAGGTCGCGCATGTCGTACTCGAAAAGCCGCTGTTGCAGGTCCCGATTTCTTTCCCCTCGCTCGGTGCGCCTGCCCTCGTTGACCGAATCCAGCAGGGCCGTGCGAATCGCACCCTTGATGCCGCTGCCCGGGAATATCGGCAACCTGTCCATCGGGTTATAGGCGGTGCGTTCAATCTCCAGCTTGTTGATGACCTGCCGGCCCCGTTCTTCCCGCTGCGCCGTCTTGCCGATGCGAGCCTCATACAGTTTCGACACGCCGGGACCCACCGGGAAACTATGCCCCGCGGTCTCGACCAGGTTCTCGCGCTGCTGATAGAAAAAGGCCTGTACCTTCTTGATTAGTTCTTCATTTGGCCTGCCATCAACGATGCGCAGCAGGTTTTTTCGCTCAGGGTCGGACAGCGCCTCCAACGCCTCCTGCGGATTGAATTCATACAGGGCGTCGCCGTCGATGACGTAGTTGGTCGGTTCATAGGTCTCGTCGCAACCCATGTTAACCGGGGACAGCGTGCTGACTCTCAGCGTGTAGCACTGCAGAAAACTCATGCCTCCGGCTCCATCTCCGGGAGGTGGATGGCGACGATCGGGGCATAGCCCTGTTGAACGGTCCCGGGTATGGCCTTTGACAAGCGGCCGTTTCCTCCCAAACCCTGCCCGACGAAACCCGCGTCGGGCGGACGACCGGCGAATACCGCGCCCGTGCCTGCCAGCAGCACCGGATTCTTGAACGGCCTGCCGGTCTGGTGAACGGCGATGTCCCCGTGGCGCCCAAAACGGGTGAAGAGCGGGTAGAAACTGCGGCGAGGATCGAATCCCTGCCCCCCGGGCGCACATGGCGCCAGCGTCAGGCTCGCATTCGCCTCCGGCTGCCCCACAGGTCCCCCCGCTTCCAGATCATCGACAGAAAACTTTCCCAGCCCGATACTCGCATCGCGTCCGAAACCGACGGCCCCGATGTCCGCCATGCACTGTCGCAACGATGCTTTCTCCAGCCGGGATTCGTCGAGCACGATGTGGCAATCCAGCGCACCCGCGCTCCGGTACCAGGCCTGCTCGACGGTATACGGCGCAAACTGTCCCTGGCCCGTCGTCCCCGTCAGGCGGTGGATGGTATTGTGGGCCTGTGGATGGTTCTCGATAAATTTCCCGGCCTTTTCGACATCCGAAACCTGCAACGGGGTCCTGGCGCGACGCAACCACTCGGACAGCGGCGCCCCGATGGCCGCGAGTGGAAGCCAGCATCGCTTTTTGACCGCCTTGCGATCTTCTCCTTCCACCTCCCGGAACCATCTCGAGGGCAAGGTTGGCATCGGGACATGCGCGGCGGGAAAGGCATCCGAGACGACCGCGAACGGGCGACCCTCCGTGTAACCCCCCAGTAGCTGCGTCAGCTCGTCTTCTCCCAGGCGATTGCGAATAGCCCAGCAAAGCTGGCCGAATATCGTGTCGCCCTTCAACGGCGTTCCAAATGCCGACAAGGGTGTCAATCGCAATATCAAACGCTGCATCCCGATCTCCGCTCAGGCGACCTGCGAAAGTCGGTAGTCATCCAGACGCGCCTGCACGTCTTGCTCGTCGAGTTTCAGGTCGCGAAACCGAAGCTTGCCGTAACCGCGCGACCCGGAACCGCCCAGGCCGGCGATCTCGAGCAGCTTGAGGCCCTTGAACAAGTTATCCCCCAGGTCTTCGTCGTCGTGGACCCGAATCGACAGTTGAAACTCGAAACGCGCGCCGGCTGGGACCCGTTCCGTGTTACGCGGATTCTCCGCAACCCCTTTGATGCGGTCGATGCTGTTCTCCATCTTGGTTTCCGTAAGCAGGAGATGCTTTCCATCCATTTCACCGATCCAGGCCGGGTCCGGGTTGCAGTCCCAGAAGGAAAGCCGACTGGGACCGATCTCCCTGACCAGGGCCTCGTCGCAATCCGGGGTGGGCGCGCCGCCGAAGAGTTTGAGTATCGTCTTGGCAACGTCCAGTTCCTCCAGGCCGATCCCCTTCATGTGTTTGAAGGATAGCGGCGCACCGTCGGTCAAACCGACCACCCCCAGTTCCCATTCCAGCAGGCTGCGCATCTTGCCCTTGATGCTGGAACCGGGGATATAGGGGTATTGCGTGATCGGGTTCTTGATGACCGGGTTGTCGGTACCCCCGATGTGCATCTCCGTGTTGCCGCTGCCGATGTGCAGCCCGCTAAGGAGTTCGATCCGGCCGCTGAGTCTCTGGATGTTGGTGAGTTTCATTCGGTCCTCTCCTGATCAGTCCTTCGGCCTTTCCAGTTTGTAGAAACCCATGAAGGCCTCCATGAACAACTTGAACACGCGCATGGTCCGATCCGAATCCACCTGCCTCAGGCAGTGGTTCATCATTTCGACATAGTTTTCGTCGACCAGGTTGTTTCGCCCCTTCGCATAGGCCACCTTCGCGTTCAGCATTCTGATGAACGGAAGGTAATCGTCAAACCGGTCCGGGTGCATGGCGACCTTCGTCTCCCACATGACGATCTCGTCATAGAACTTGCGCAACTGCGTCGGTTTGTTGCTCTTCCGGTTACCGGCTACGGTTCTCGCGGCGCGCCTTGCCACGTCGTCAAAGAGTTCGGGGCTGATCGACTTCAGGTCGATGCCGCCGGTATCAATTGTCGGCGTGGCGTCCCGTTCACGCCCACCTCGACCACCGCCCCGATTGTCCCGCCGGTTCCCGTAACCCCCCTGCTGTGCCATGAAGCTCTCCTATGTTCGTTGCTGGTACAGATGAGTGAAAAGGGCGACGCGATAGTTGCCCCCGTGACGCTCGATCCCCTTCGCGGCGATCTCGTCCGCCAGTTCGTTCTGAACGCGCCTGCGCTGTTCCTCGTTCATCCCCTTGCGCCGCTCCAGCATGCGGCGGGTACGATAGGCGAAATACGAGTGCCATAACGCATTCTCGGGGTTCTCGCCGACCCGTTCCGCCATGTCCACGAGTTGCAACAGGCCATAGACATATCCGGTGCTAAGTGCAAAATCACCTGTTATTTCCGACAGGCGTTCCGCTCGCGACAACAGGGTCTGGAACTCCTCGAAGGACATGCTCTCACCGAAGCAGGCTACCGAGTTTTTCGGCGCGGGCACTACCCCTTGTGGATTGTGCGCCTTCGCGTCTTCAAGCGCATCTTCCGTCATTTCCGCCAACTGCCGCACCGGCATGCCGGGCTTCGTGATGCTGAGCCCGGCCGAAAAATGGAGTTCCCCGTTCGCCGCGACATACCGGGAGAACGCCTGGCGCATGTGCCTCGCCAACCGGATCTGGGAGTGCCAGGGGCCGATCAGGAAGAAGTCATCTCCCCCCGCAAACACCGTGTAGGTGTTGGCGTATGCCTCTTCCGGGCGACAAGCCCAGGGGAGCCAGATGGCGAAGAACGCATTGATCTGCCGGGACAGCCCGGCCATCCTGGCGAACGTCGGGCTACCCATGCCTCTCTGGAACACGAGGCCCAGGTTGTCCACATCGCCCTTGAGCGCCATCAGTGCCGCGATGCCCTTCCAGCCCCCGTTCTCCCGGTATCGACGGTCCTCGCAGGCGATGTGGTTGAGCGTCTTCGCATCCCCCGTGGACAGTGACTCGTCGATGCCTTCGTACTTGCCCAGCCCCGCTTCCCTGTCGGCGCTGTCGTCCCATCGCGGCACACAGGCATTGATATGCCGCCGTGCGTACCCGTTCCATAGCGCCCCCTCGGCCGAATCCGGCAAGGCAAAATCCCAGGCCCTGCGCAGGTTCCCCGTCGCGGCCTCCCTGCCGAATTTCCCCCGGATCTCTTCGGAAGCCGTGAAATTGATGTAATAGCCGAAGACCGGAAGCCGCAGACTGCCATCCATGCCCAGGGATTCGCGCGTGATCAGCACGCGTTCGTAGCGCGTCAGGCATTCTCCCGTGCGGATCTGATCGAACGCGAGATCGCTTGCGTAACTTCCGCCCCCGATGTCGTTCTCCCGTTTTGCGGGAGACCGGCCGTCGACGGCGCACACGCCGGCTTCGTTGTCGAACGAATCGAGAAAATCGTCGAAAACCGCGGGCGCCTCGTCCCGGCAGAGGGAAAAACGCTGGAGCTTGACAGTCTCCAGTTGGTCGAACAGGCGTTTCATCAATTGCCGGAACGGCGATTCGGCATCTCCCTCACGACCCTGCCGGAAATCGTTGCACGAGGCGGGCATCGAGACCAGGCCGATACCGGATGTTCCCCAGGTCCGCTCGAGGAACCACTGGTCGAGTTCCGCCTGCACCGCGCGGACTTTCGCGGCGGTTTCTTCCGTATTGGGGGCCACGATCAGAAACTTGCCCGCCGCGTTGATGACCTGGCTCGTCGCCGGCACATCCAGGGCCTCGAGTACCCGCAGCGCCGCGCACTCGGTCAGCAGCGAGACATAGAACGATCTGCCTCGCATCAGCTTCGCTGCCTTCTTCTGCGTCTCGCCGCCAGAGATGAAAATAAAGTCCTGGATACCGAAAAAGTCCCCCTGGATAAGCAGGAACTTCCGGGTGTCCCAATCCTCGCCCCGGCCCCGCATGTCGGCGGCGGCCGAATCCGGCTCGTCGTCCCGGTCCGCGTGGTATCGCCACAGCGCGACCGCCAGCGCCGCGACGGCGCGGGAGTGGTCATACAGCGAGACATCCGGCCTGGCGCCGAAGGCCGTGGCGGACGGGATGGCATGGGTGTACACGCCCCACACCGTCTCGAAATGGTCCAGCCACAACGGAAGGCTCCCCCGGTGAGACTCCGGAATCAGTCCCAGCGCCTCGATGAATCCATCCCACAGTTTCCGGTACTCCGCCTGGGCGGCCTGCTTGTCGTTGGTTTCGTACCCCTGCGCCTCGACCGGGAACAGGTTGTCCGGACTCAGGGGTCCGAGTCGGTACCGGTATTTGTAATCCGTTTTCGCGGATGCCTTTTCACCCTGCAACCGGACTTGCTCGAACAGGGTCAACTGACGAGCCGTATAGTGGTTCTTCCCGGTAACCGTCCCTTCGGGCGCCTCGTTGTACCGATCGAATTCGGAACGTTCGAATCCGGACGCGACCCGGTCTGCGGTGGCGACCACCCACTGCAGAAAGGTTTCGGGTTTGTGGTGTTTCGCCGCGGCGTTGATGAGCGAATCGTCCGCCCCGACGCTCTTCCACGAAGCGAACGGCGTCATCGTCTCGCCCTTCAGTTCGGGAAACATCCGCTCGAGCGCATCGAGCGCAATCGCGGTGTATGCCGCATGAACGTGGGTGAAATACCCAGGGTCGTCGGTATGCTGTTTACGATGAGGACAATACAACTGCTTGTTGGCGTCGAGGACCTCGACTGCCGCATCGATCCTGGCCCGTTCGGCGAACTTGCCGAGGTCGTGCAGCAACGCAGAGAGGGCCACACGGGACGAGGCGTTCAGCATTTCCTGGTCAATCATCGGTGCGGATTCCCTGATCGCGTTTCGGGTAGAGTGGTCATCCTGTTACCGGATATCCCGTTTTTCCGGCGCAGTGGCCGTGGCGGAGCACATTGGCCGGAAAACCAATTCGGGTCGCTCCAGGAGCGGTAAAAAGGATGCCAGACTTTACCAGTTCCCACGGTCCCCGCAAGCTTGCCGCTCACGGCCTCCGCTCGCGGAACAAGGAAAAGACATCCTTTGCGAAATCGGCAGCCTGAGTGAGGACAGGTATCTTGGCTCCGAGATCAAGTGGACACGCTCGATCTGGTTTTGTGAGAGTCCGCCAGGCGTGTAGCCGGACTTATCCGCGTCATTGGCCCCGAGGCGCTCCCCGGGCTGAAATACCGCGTACGCGACTGGATGTCCCGCTGCCGGATCGGTTGAGGGAGTCACGTTTCGTCGCAAGGCTGTTGTGCGGCGCGCCGACAGTCCCGGTCATAAGCGCTTCCCATTTACGCCCCCGATCTTTCCGAAGTCTCTGACAAATCATTGGTGAAACGGCAAGTCCGGCAGGCCGCGCCGTTGAATGGCACGGGCTTCGGATTCAGCCGGCGTGCTTCGGCAACCGCTCCCAGAATCCGCGCGGCGAGAGGATCGCCATGCCTTGCACTTCCCGCAGCTCCAGCAGCGCCCGGTCCCCGGTCACGAAGACCTCGGCACGGGCCTCGAGTGCGGCCGCCAGGATCGGCGCATCCGCCGGGTCGGGACAGTCGGGCAGTGAAGCGTCCACCGGCGGGTTCACCACGGCGCATTCGAGCAGCGCCAGAGGGGCGGCCTCGCGGCCCGCGGCGGGGACGCGGAACTTGTCCTTCAGCGCTTTTTCCAGTTCCCGGAGCACCACGTCGCTGACGACGGCATCGTGTTCGTCCAGCACGTGGCGAACCAGATCCAGACAAAGGCCGCGTGTTCCGAATGCGCTCGCGAGGACGTTGGTGTCGAGGAAGACCCTCACGAAACGTCCCGGAAGACCTCCTCGTCGGTCAGGTATCCCGCGGCTTCGGCATAGGGCGCGATCAGGTGGCGCGCTTCCTCGAAACGCGCCCGCGCGATGTGTCGGCGCAACACCTCCCGCGCCAGATCGCTCTTCGTGCGTTGCGTCTTCCTGGCAAGGCGCGTCAGTTCCTCTTCCAGCTTGTCGTCGATACGGATCGTGAGGGTTCCCATGTCAAGTGCTCATGATGAGGGGGATGTACGACAGCGTAACACTCCCGACGTTCGTTCGTCATGACCACCCTCCCGGTCACCCGCCATCCCGCGGCCCGAGAGGAGATCTACCGAACCCGCGGGGCGGGCATGACGACCATCCTTCCCCGGACCCGCCGAATCCCGCCGTGGCACCGCAAGGCGTTACAATCCGAATCCGATTCACCACATCTCCCGGAATATGCTGATCCACATCGTCATCGTATCCGGTCAGACCCTGCCCAATCTGATTCCCATCCTCATGGAACGGCCCGGGGAGGTCTGGCTGGTAACCAGTGCAGTGATGTCCGGAAAACGGCACGACAAGCGGCTCCGGAGGATACTGGAAAAGGAAGGCATCACCGTGCGTCCGTTTCCGGATGCGCCGGAATCCGGGTTCCGCGCCATACAGGACTATGCCTGCGATATAGCGGATCAGGCCATCGCGATCCGCGAGTCGCCCTCGCTGGTTCTGAATATCACCGGTGGAACCAAGTTGATGACCCTTGCGTTCTTCGACGTGTTCCGGGGCATCGCGCACCGCATCATCTATACGGACACCTCGAACGGCCGCATAGAGACCCTGCCGGAAGAGAAAGGCGGGGATACCGAATTCATGCCGCTGCGGGACGTACTGGACGTGCCGCTGTACCTCACCGCACAGGGCTTTCGATACCGGACCTCGCGCAGCGACGACCCGAGCGACGTCGACCGTATCCAGGCGCGAAAACCGGTGTGCAAGTACCTGGGGAAGTACGCCGCCGACATCCCGGACTTTCTCGGTGCGATCAACGGACTATCCAGCGGCGCGCTGAACGATGACGGCCAACTCGTCAAGCGCACGCAGAAATTTTCACGCGAACCTTCGGGACGCTGGAAACAGGCCATGAACGAACTCAC
This sequence comes from Pseudomonadota bacterium, assembly GCA_034722015.1. GTDB lineage: Bacteria > Pseudomonadota > Gammaproteobacteria > JAJDOJ01 > JAJDOJ01 > JAJDOJ01. The sequence continues at coordinate 1,900 of JAYENI010000093.1, read as the reverse complement.
CGAGTCCGGACTGATTCGCTGGGAAAAGGGCGAATGGTTCGAGTTCACCAACGCCGAGGCCGTGAAATTCCTCAACGGAGGCTGGCTGGAGGAATATGCCTGGCATATCCTGAAAGACGAGTCGCCTTGCGACGTTCGGCTCGGGGTAGAGGGGATCTGGGACGACACACGGAGGTCGACCAACGAGCTGGATGTCGTGGCGGTACACGGAAACCGGATGCTGCTCATCGAGTGCAAGACGCTAAAGCACGGGCGCGATACCGGAAAAGACAGCGACATCCTCTACAAGATCGACAGCCTGAGTGAGGACACGCGTGGTCTGTTCGGCGAAACATGGCTCCTGTCCGCGCGCGAACCGACCGAATTCATGCGGGACCGGGCCAGACACCAGAACATCCGGATTATTGGCCCCGATCAGATACCCCGGTTGAAGTCTCTGTTTCTGGACTGGAAGTCCGGTCGCCGGATCACCTCGTAGGATGACTGGTTCCGGACAGACAAGCGACACGCAGGCGTCAGAGCGTTGCTCGTTCACGCACTCTCGCAGGACGCGAAAGGTTTCCATTCGAAGAATGGATTCGTCGAGTCGCCGCTCGACCCAATGACGCTGGTCATTTCGTTGAGCGATGCGGCGCGCATCCTGTAGGGATCGACCTTCCATCGCGGGATCGCAATCCGCCCGTTGCTGGAAAAAAACGTTTCGACCGGCGGCCCGGAATACACTACCTGTGAATCCCGGGGCGCGAGGCCCCGGAGAGTCCCGTGTTGCACGGGTCCTTCCCCGAGTCGCGACGACCTCGCCGTCCCGGACGAATCCAGTTTTCCGCGTCCCCCCCGGGAGCGCCGCGATGGCGAGCTTGCCGCGCAAATCCCGGTCAAGCAACAAGTCCTGTCAACGCCGGAAAACGGTTCGCTCCCGGACGCCACGGTCAAAGGGGGCGGCGCGCGCCCGCGCGGGATCGGCGACACCCCCGGACCGCCGAACAACCGGTAGTCCACGATACCGCGTGCATGCGGGATCCGGGACCGGGAGATACACTACACTTATCGGACAAACTCGGTTTTGGACACATCGCAGATGCGCGAGACAGACCACCTGCCGCACTACACATACGACGACTACAGGTTGTGGGAAGGGCACTGGGAACTGATCCGTGGCATTCCCTACGCCATGACTCCCACACCCGGCATTACGCACCAGCGTGTAAGCCACAAGCTGGCCCATGAACTGGACGAGGCATTGAGCGATTGCGAACATTGCATGGGACTGATGCCCGTGGACTGGAAGGTCTCCGAGGAGACCATCGTCCAGCCGGACAACATGGTGATCTGCTACCGACCCGAGTCGGAGCATTTTCTCGTACGAGCCCCGTCTCTGATCTTCGAGATTCTCTCACCTTCAACGGCCCACAAGGACCGCACGACCAAATACGAGATTTACGAGAAAGAAGGTGTGGACTATTACTGTATTGTCGATCCTGAGAATCGCGTCGCGAAGATCTACGCCCTGCATGAGGGGCGTTACGTCAAGCAACTGGACGCCCGCGACGAATGTTACGAATTCGATCTGGGCAAGTGCCGGTTTGAACTGAGTTTCGGTCGTATCTGGCCAGAGTAATCCGTACTCGCCATTATCGTTTTGCCGCGAGGCTTGCTGCCAGGACCTGGCGTTATGAGTATCCTCCCTCACGATCGCATCTGAAAATGAGCGCGTCCACAACGGACGGGACAGAAATCACCTTTCACCGCTCGCTGCACCCACAATAGCCCTTTCTTTATCAGGTCTCGGATTCAAACACCGTGATGACCGGGACATGGTGGAAATCTACAGTCTTAATCCCTTCTTTATCAGGTCTCGGATTCAAACTGAGGATCTGAGTAAGTTCCTCACCGACACTGG
>JAYENI010000092.1:0-12705 GCA_034722015.1 Pseudomonadota bacterium | reverse complement strand
GGCACAACGGGCATGCTGTTAGCCGGCCCCCCCCCGGAACGATCTGCGCCGATGAAGTGAGGATAGGTAACGCCGGCGGATCATACAATGACGGTGGCACGCCGAACTGCCTGAACCAGTATAGGAGTGAAACGACGTCACGGAAGGGATCGAATCCAGTCAAGAGACGATGTATCGCATAAACCGCGGAGTCGCCAGGCCCACCGACCACGCCGACGCGCGCCGCGTCCCTGCCATCCGGACACTCCCGCCAGTTCGCCAGGACCTGCACCACCTGCCCCAAAGTGGCCACCGCCACGACCCTCCCTGCCCTGCCAGAGCACGACGCCGAATGCCCGGCTATGGTCCAGTGCGGGGGTCTGTGTTGTCCGCCACCGGCATTCGGTCAGGACGAAAGCCGTCGGAATACCTCCCATTCCTGCTCGAAACAACGGGAGAAGGCGCCGTCGGCGACGTCCCCGAGTACCGGCCAGTCGTCGCCGGCAAGCCGCGTTGTCTGGGACCGATACTCCGACAACGCCGCCGCCTTCTTTTTCAGTACGCGACGCACATCGAGGGTGTAGCGGAAACGTCCCAAAAGGTTGACATTGTCTCTCAGGGTCGACATCGCCAAACGGGCAAGGCGACGCCGCCCATGGGAGTACAGGGGCGCAAAAGGCCATTGCATCCAGAACCATACCGGATACTCGTATACCGTGGCCCGCGTGCCCGAAGCCTTCAATGCCGCACGTACGAGGGAGTTCGTCATGGCGTGATCTTTCGGACGCTCGTACTCACTCGGAAGGAACACCGCTTGCGGTCGCGCGATTTCAAGAACCTCGCGGACCCGTGCAATGGCCAGCTCCCCTGCCGCCGCGAGCGACCGGTCCTCGAAACCCATCCAGTGGACGTGTTCGGCGGGTACACCGAGTCGGGCGGCCGCCCGTATCGCTTCCCCGGCCCTGAGCGCGGCCATGCTGTCCCCGTCCATTAGCCGGCCGTGCGAATGTCTCCCGTCGGTCATGATGACGATGCCGACAGACGCACCGGCTTCAACCTTACGGGCGATCGTGCCACCACATCCGAGCACCTCGTCGTCCGGGTGCGGTGCAAAAAACAGGGCGGATGCAGCGAGCGAATCCTCCATTCGATGCCCACTGGACAACCAGCCGCGATACAAGCCGGCGACGGCCTCTCTCATGCCTCGCGCCTCGAGACGATCTGATGAGAAACCCGGGGAGACCACATGAGCCCCCCGCACCGGGCACGCCGGGAGTTCGATCCCGAACGATTAACCAGTGAAACGGGGACGTGTCCGAACCCACTGCCGGACGGCGTATCGCGCGACGCAATGCCCGAAGGGATATTGCCCGCATGTCGATAAGGAATGTATCCGCAAACCCGGTATCTCCCCGGGGTGGCGGCCCAGGGGCAGGTATCAGGGGGCAGACTGAGGTACGCGATTGTCATTCCTGATTCCCTGATCGAGGTAACCGACGAAAACGCATCCCGGGTAAGCAGTTCATCGATTGTCGAGGGAGGAGACAGAGTGTAACTCGCGGCACGGGCGCGTGCTCGACGATCCGCTCGAAACTGACGCCGCGGTCGTTGCACGGAACCCCGTCGCCCGGGCGAGCGGCGAATCCATTCCGTCCTGCGATTCCGGCCAAGACCGGTTCGCGGCTGATATTCCCCGATGTCGCGGCGTAGAATTCAGTCTGGTATCGACCAGACCACCGTCAAACCGACGTCTCACCGCCTCCGGACCAGGGTTGCCATGTCTCCGAGATCCCCAAAAGCAATCAGAAGCCAGCCCTCCACGTTCCGGCGCGAGGTCCGGTGCAAACGAATCACGATACTCGTCCTCGCGCTGGCGATGAGTCTCCCCGCTACCGTGCGTCCCTCACCGACGATCGGACCCGGAGACATGGCCGCGATGATGCGCGCCATGCTCGTCATGGGGAAGATGTGGAACTCGATGTTCGGCGACGGGGCCTGGGACTTCGCCACGTCGATGATGGGTGGATCTTCACCGATAGACGGCCTCGGATCATTCCCCATGTCCGGCGGAAGTTTTGGCAGCATGATGGGCATGACCGACCCGATGAGCTTCTGGAGTTCCGGCATGGGAGGCACATCCTCTTCCATGATGCCCTGGCAGGGTGCAATCCCGGGCATGTCCGGGGCATCGATCCCATTCGGGATGCCGTGGGCTCCGGGTGCTGGGCATGCCCCTTGGGGCGGCGGTGGCGGCGCGACGCCAAGGGGCCTCCAGGGGACCTGGATCGGCGTGAACGACACCCTGCTCATGATCGAAAAAAACCGGTTTATGCTGTACGTTGGTGAACAGCTGGCGGGCATCGGGACCCTGAAGCTCAATGGACAAACGCTGATGGTCCGGGACGCGATCAGCAGGCAGGGACGTGCCTACCGGCTTTCGCTGCGCGGAGGCATGATGACCTGGACGGAACGCGGTGGCCGAACCCAGAGGTTCCGACGGGTCACCCGATAGATCGCGGTCAGCAGGCCGATTCACCCGGGCGTTCGCCCGGCAGCGAGCGCCCGAATCCCTGATCTCAATAAAAAAAACCCCCGGGGTTGCCGGGGGTCCAGTTAGCCGCAAGGGCTTGGGGGCTGCTTCGGAAAGCTGTTACAGGATGCCGCACACCGCTTCGGAAAGGCTCGACTCAAGCAGGTCGAGTCGTGCGCCGACCCGGAAACAAACCTGGTCGCCCGTGTTCGCGCCCAGGTCCGCGGCCGCGCTGTAGATCACGGCGGGAGCGCTGGGATTGAAGTCTCCGGACTCGGTAACCAGGTCGGACAGATATGTGGTGGCGCTCTCCGGGGTATCTCCATACACGACCCAGTAGCCACTCACGTTCTCGGGGTTGGGATCCCAGCTCAGGGTCACGTTCGTGTCCTTGACACACAGAGGGCACTGCACATTCAGGGAGACCATGGCGGTAGCCGTTTCACCGTCGGCGTCGGTGATCCGGTAGGTGAAATCGTCACTGCCCTCGTAGTCGGGGAAGGCTGTGTATGTCACCGTATTATCGGCGTTTACCGTCGCCTGCCCGTTGGCCGGGAGAGTCGGCAGGTCTATGTTGATGGGTCCATCCAGCAGGCCATCGTCGTTGGCCAGGATGTTGATCGTCTGCGCGGCGCCGGCATCAACGGTAGCCGAGTCCGAAATCGCGACCGGTACGGAATTCTCCGGGACCGGGTCGGTGACGCACTGCGGGCACTGAACATTCAGCGAGACCAGGGCGGAGGCGGTTTCTCCGTCGGCGTCGGTAACACGGTAGGTGAAGTCGTCACTGCCCTCGTAGTCGGAGAAGGCTGTGAAAGTCACCGTGTTGTCGGCGTTCACCTGTACCTGTCCATTGGCCGGAATGCTTACCAGATCGACGGTCAGCGGACCGTCGAGCAGGCCATCGTCGTTGGCCAGGACGTCGATTGTCAGTGCAGTGCCGGCATCGAGGGTCGCCGAATCCGCCATGGCAACCGGCACGGAGTTCTCCGGAAGCGGGTCGGGGGCGGGGTCGGTGACGCCAATGACCTGTATGGTGACCCCGGCAGTATCGGACCGCCATTTGCGCCTAACCGAGTAAACCAAGGTGTCCGTTCCGCTGTATTCGGAGTCGGACTGGTATACGACCTTGTTGGTCGAGTTGACCCAGGCGGTGCCGTTGGCGGGTGGTGTAACCACGCTCACCGAGACGGATTTACGACCCAGACCCGAATCGTTGGCCAGGACATCGATGTAGATCGTCTCTCCGGCACCACCCGCGACTTCGTCGGGACTTGCATTGATTCTTCCAGCGAACGCCGGCTGAATCGAGGAAAGCGCGATGACCGCGCCGGTCAGCAGGGCAGCACCCTGCGTTTTAAGGTAAGAACCATTGGAAAGAATGTTGGACTGAAGCATTACCGGCCTCCACGTGACCTGAGTCGTTGGGAGAGCTCGATAAAGAACAAATCGCACGCTGGCCCGTCACCTGCCGGTAGCGGGGTACTCCGACCAGTCGCGAATGATTTCGCGCGCCATTCCGTGTGGCAAACCTGGTCCGGAATTCCGGCGGTCCCGCTGTCCTGGGGCTGGTAGCCCTTTAGACCGGTGACTTTGCGCCTTAAACCTTTCGGTAAAAGTTGCCTTTATCAGAACTCGTTACATAGAGGGCTCGCACCCCCGGGATCGATCCGTCTTGCGCCCTGTTGTTGTCGGGCTTGTTCGTGCTCGTCGTTCGACCTTGGAGGGCAGTGTATTGAGACACACGTCACGAATCCGCAACCACGGGACCGGACGGCAGCGTGCGCCGGACGGAAAGGACCAGCGGTCTGAAATCGGCCATCAGCGGTAACAGGCGCATCGAAAACGTGGCAAGGGTTCCACAGCGGGAAGCAGTAACCTGCCGGTATGCAGGTTCGTACGGATCCCCGATGGAGACACGACCGGTCGGCCCGGGTGCAAATCGAGTTCACCAGAAAACCGGTAACAGGGCGGCCAGTGTCCGACAAAACAGTGCCAGTTATCCAACAAGACCGTGAGAGGCTGCGTGTACGTGCGGCCTTACGGAACATACCGCCCGTCCAGAGAATGAAACGGTCGATCCCTGCGGGAGACCGATCGGCAACGATCCACCTTATTATCCAGCAGTCTTGACAGTTGACCTGGAAATCCAGATGAACAGATATCAAATGAATTATCTGATGGCGTTGCCCATCGCCGTTGGTCTGACGCTGGCGGGCTGCGGGGGCGACGACGCCCCGGGCAGTTTATCCCTGGCCGTGACCGATGCACCGGTCGCCAACGCGGACGAGGTCGTCATCACGTATACCGGCGGTCTCGTTCATGGCGATAGCGGCGAAGACATCACCTTCACGATCGACCCACCCCGTCAGCTCGACATGCTGGAATTGAGTGACGGTCAATCCGTTGTCATTCTCGACAAGCTCGCGCTTCCCGCGGGTCACTATCAGTGGATCAGGCTGGAGACCGACCTCGACCCCGATGCGGCCTGGATTTCGATCGACGGTCAGCGTTATCCCCTGGCCTGCAACAGCTGCGAGAAAAACGGGTTCAAGCTGCACCGTTCCTTCGACGTGGATCCTGAGGGCCACGTGGCATTTACCGTCGACTGGGAACTGAACAAGGCGATCAGCAAGCCTGAATCAAAGGAAGCCTATACGCTGCGTCCTACCGCGCGAATCGTCGACACGGTGACCGTGGGCGCGATTGCCGGGAACATCGACGGAACGACCGTCTCCGATCTTGGGGGCCTTGAAAGCACTGAGAATACCGGCTGCGCGGTGTACGTCTACGAAGGCGATGTGGTTCCCGACGACATCTTCGTCACGGCAACCGGCGAGCCCACTGCCGGACACGTCAATCCTGAATCGGTTGCCCGGGTTCGCTACCGGGAGGACACGTTTCGCTACCGTGCCGCCTTTCTGGAACCCGGGAATTACACCGTTTCACTGACCTGCAATGCCGCAACGGACGACCCCGTGCTGAACCAGGACGACATCCTGTTTACTGGAACGTCACTGGTTTCGGTCGAACCGGGGAAGACCACGAAAAAGGACTTCTGAGGCGATTGCCGGAAAATGACATACCAGATTGCGCCGGCTGTTCGTTCGTCATCAAGGCGCGACAACGGGCGCATAGTTGAACTATGAAACGGTTGTCGCAACACAGAGGACGGACGAAAAGACAAGCAGGATGGTATGTCATTTGACAGAAATCGCCTGAAAGCGGCTTCATCGAAGACGGAATCGCCTTGTATCCGATGCCTGCCCGGCTTTGCCTCACTGCGCAATGCCGGGCAGGGACAACGAAGGTTGATTGGCTGTCCCCGATTCCCGTCCCCCGAGCAGAAACGACCTGACCGCATCCATCCGCCTTTCGTGAGCCACTGGATCACCATCCATGAACGGGTGGTTCAGTTCCGGGTCCCTGAGGACATGCGCACCACGCGCAACCCCCGCCTCCACCAACTCGGCCGAATCCCGCGGCGGGACGACCGTGTCCCTGCCACCGACCACGAACAGTATCGACCCGGCGTCGGCCGGAAGGTGTCTGACCGGATCGTACGCCTCCGGGCACCCGTGATTCGACAGCCTGGCGGGGCTGGAGTCCACCACCAGTCTTGCCCGCGGGTCGATTCCTGCCAGCGCGTTCAGCAACACGATGCCGCCGAAGGACATACCGTAGTAAAGATGTTCGAGGTAGTGCCCTGCCCCGAGCTGCGACGAAATCTGCCGGTAGTCGTTGACGATGGCCTGGAGCCGACTCCTGCCACCCGAACGCCCGTAGCCCCTGTAGTCGTAGAGATAGACGTCAATTCCCGCACGTGCGAACGGGACGAACCCCGCCAGGACCTGGTCCGCAAGCATGGCATTGCCGGGTGCGACGAGCAGGAATCCCCTCGCCTGACCATCCCGGGCAACGCCCCTTTTCGCCTTGAGTCGGTAGCCCCGCAGCGTACGCCCGTCGATCGTTCGGAAAGACACCTCTTCAACGCCCTCGACGCCGCCGATTCGACGGCTGTCCGCCCTGCCCGCCGCGCGTTGCCAGAGCCAGAAATAGAATGGCTCCTTCAGACCGCACACGGCCTTCTCCAGGTATCCGGTTTCCACGGCCTGCGTAATCTCCGCGAACAAAAGAAATACCGCGCCGAGACAAAGGCGTGGGAGAAGGTTTCCGACCGACAGTCTCATGGTCCGGGTTCGTTCCTCGAATTCCGCATCCCCTTACCGCCAAGCAGACCGGGGCACTATGGTCGATGTCGGGCGAAATGCCGGGAAAGTGCTAGATTCAGAACTGTCCGCCCCGTTTTCGCGACACCGGCAACCGATCGGACTGACTGACTATCGCACCGTTTCGGGACCCGACCGTCGAAGATCGCCGCAAACGCCAAATATCACCACCTGGCACTACCCGGCGCCATACTACGACGAATCTCCCTGGAAACCATGACATTTCCCGCTCCCGAACCCGATTCCAGCCCCAACGCGCCCGTGGTGATTCAGCGAATTGTCGATCAGATCGAACAGGTCATCCTCGGCAAGACACACCAGATCCGGCTCGCACTGACCTGCCTGCTCGCCCGCGGGCACCTGCTGATCGAAGACGTACCCGGTGTCGGCAAAACCACACTGGCCCACGCCATCTCGCAGGTTCTGGGACTCCAGTTTCAGCGTATCCAGTTCACCAGTGACATGTTGCCGGCGGACGTCCTCGGTGTTTCTGTCTACGAGAAGGCGACGGGCCTGTTTACGTTTCACCCCGGCCCGGTGTTCTCGCAACTGATACTGGCCGACGAGATCAATCGCGCCTCACCCAAGACACAGAGCGCCCTGCTCGAAGCCATGGAGGAAGACCAGATCACCATTGAGGGAGAGACGCGGCGGCTACCGGCACCCTTTTTTGTCATCGCGACACAAAATCCGGCCTATCAGATCGGGACGTTTCCGCTACCCGAATCGCAGCTGGACCGTTTCCTGATGCGTATTGCGCTGGGATATCCGGACGGCAGGGCGGAACGTAACCTGCTGAAAGGCCGGGACCGGCGGGAAATCCTGCAGGAACTCGAACCGGGCATCGACCCTGACGAACTCCAGGCACTCCAGGCCGAGGTAGCGACGATACACGTCTCCGACCCGCTGCTCGATTACGTACAGGCAATCCTGGAGTACACCAGGCGTGGTGACAGGTTCCGCAGTGGACTCTCACCGCGGGCCGGTGTCGCCCTGCTGCGCTGTGCCCGGACCTGGTCGCTCATACAGGGGCGTGACTTCGTATCACCGGAAGACGTTCAGCATGTTCTGCCTCATGTGGCCGGGCACCGCCTCGTATCGCTCGAGCAATCCGACGGGGCCGAAATCGCTGCCCCCCTCGCGATCATGCTCGACGAGATCCCCATTCCCTGACCCCCATCAGCCGGTGATCGCACGAACGACACAGCCCTGAACCTCACCGACATCCGGCCCATGACATGATTCCCGCATCGCTGCATGCTTGCTCACTCAGGTTCAGGGAACGTTTCGCCGACTGGGTGATGCGGCGTCACGAGGTGGCGCACCGGGACATCGTGCTGCACCGTCGACGCATCTACATCCTTCCCACACGGTACGGGTTCTACTACGCCGCCATGCTGGCGGTCCTGCTCGCAAGCGCCATGAACTACAACAACAGCATGGTCTTCGGTCTGACGTTTCTGCTTGCCGGCCTGGGTGCGAATGCCATGTGGTACGCACATCGCAACCTGCTCAACGTCCGCGTGGAATACCTTGGCGCCCATCCGGTGTTCGCGGGTGACGAAACGCGCTTTCGATTCAGGTTGCACAATCCGTCCCGCCTGCCACGTATCGGGCTCACTATGCGATGGCGCGAGCAACCGGAGTCGATAGCGAATCTGGCGCCATCGGGAGTCGACGACGTCGCTATTCCCGTTCCCGCGCGGCAACGCGGGCTGTTGAAACCCGATCGATTCCAGCTGTTCACGCGTTTTCCATTTGGACTGTTCCACGCCTGGAGCTGGCTCGATTTCGACATGACCGCGCTCGTCTACCCCTCCCCGTCGAAGCAGGCCCCTCCCTTCAGCGACAGGGGAGTGGCCGAAAGACCCGACGCCGGCGCATCCGGCCCCGGGGAGGAAGACTTCTCCGGGTTGCGGGAATACCGCGTCGGCGACTCCATGCGCCGCATCGCCTGGAAGGCCCTGGCCCGGCAGGAAAACCTGCTGGTAAAGCAATACGAAGGTGCGGGCACCCCGGAAGTCTGGCTGGTGTGGGACGATTTCCACAGGTTCGACACCGAAACGCGCCTGTCCCGATTGTGCCGCATGGTGCTGCAGGCAGAGCAAGAGCGCCTCAGATACGGGTTGCGTCTGCCAACGGGCTCCGTTGCCCCGGGCGCGGGAGAATCGCACAAGCGGGCCTGTCTCGAGGCGCTTGCGCTCTACGACAGGGACATCGGCAACGGCACCCCGCGCACGGAGTAACGGTGAAAGAAGGCAACAAACCAATCGGATCCCGGATTCGATGGATCGCCACCGTGGCGGCGCTCGGTGTACTGCTTCTTTCTCCCCATCTGCCGACCTGGATCAGCGCGCTGGCACTCGGTGCCATCGCGTTGCGGGTCGCCTCCAGGGCGACCCGTCCCACTATCACCAGTCGCATACTGACCTGGTCGCTGCTGGTCATCGGCACCGGTGGCATCGTGTTCGAGCACCACACCCTGATGGGTCGGGGGCCCGGCGTCTCGCTCCTGGTCGTGCTGCTCGGTCTGAAGACACTGGAAACCTACAGCTTTCGTGATGCCTTCATCGTCATACTGATGGGCTACATGACGGTAGGCGCCGCCTTCCTGTTCGAGCAGGAACTCATGTATGTGTTACCCGGCGCAGCCGTGGTCCTGATAGTAACCATCGTTTTCCTCCGCCTGGGCGACACGGCCGCGGCGCTCAGCCTGCGCGAACAATCGAGATACGCATTGCGTCTTCTTGCGCTCTCCGTTCCCCTGGGCCTGTTGCTGTTCGTATTGTTTCCGAGAATCTCAGGTCCGATGTGGTCCCTCGGAGATACCGGCGCATCCGGGGTCAGCGGACTCAGCGACGCGATGTCGCCGGGACGCATCAGCCAGCTGATCCTGTCCAATGATCCGGCATTCCGCGCCGCGTTCGACGGTCCGCCTCCGCCCCGTGGACTTCTCTACTGGCGTGGACCGGTGCTCAGCCGCTACGACGGCAGGACCTGGCGCGCCGGCTGGTGGGCGTCCATTCCGTTGCGCGAGGCGCTGGCGGGCAGCGACCGGCTGACGTACGACATCCTGCTCGAACCGCACTACAGGCAATGGCTCCTGGCCCTCGACATTCCCGATGGCGCCCCGGATGGCGCCATGGAAACACGAACCTTCCAGCTTCTGTCCGTGAAACCTGTAACGGAGCGGATGCGTTACCGCGCCGTGTCTGTGCTTGACGCGAAAACCGACCCGGCGCTGCCGGAACGCCGCCGGCGTCTGAACCTGTCGTTACCAGCCGGTGTCGCGCCACGCGCCTCAGCGCTCGCCTCGCAGTGGCGCGCGACATACACGACAGACCGCGAAATTGTCGCCGCTGCCCTGCGACACTTCCGCGAAGCATCCTTTGGCTACACACTGAATCCCCCGAAGCTCAGCGGCGACCCCGTGGACGATTTTCTTTTTTCCACCCGCCTTGGATTCTGCGAACACTTCTCGAGCAGCTTCACCGTGCTGATGCGACTTGCCGGAATTCCCGCGCGCGTGGTCACCGGATACCAGGGGGGTGAATGGAACCCGATTGGCAACTACATCGAGGTGCGCCAGTCGGACGCGCATGCATGGTCCGAGATCTGGATGCAAGGCACGGGCTGGGAGCGGGTCGACCCGACCGCGGCGGTCTCGCCGGAACGCGTTGCGCTTGGTATCGGAAGCACGACCGCCCTGGCCTCCGATCTACCCTTCCTATTCAGGGCGCGATACGTGGCCGGGATGCTCAACCGGCTGCGACAGGGTTGGGACACGATGAACTACCAGTGGCAGAACTGGATCGTCGCCTATGGACCCGATCGCCAGATGGCGTTGCTGGAGAAGCTGGGTTTCGACAATCCGGGCTGGAGGGAACTCGCCTGGCTGATGGCGCTCGGGATGACGCTTATCGCCTCACTGCTGACGCTGTTCCACTTCTGGCGGATACGCCCGGTCGAGCCGGTGCCACTAAAGCGCATCTACAACCGGTTCGTTCGCAAGATGACCACTGCGGGCATGCCTCCGAATCCGTCGGAGGGAGCACTGGACTTCGGTATGAGAATCGCGTTACATCGTCCCGGAATCGCCGCGGAGATCAGCCACATCACGGAGCAATACGCCGCAATGCGCTATGGCACGGCGTACAGCAGGGAGAATCTGGACAACCTGCGGCACCGTGTACGCCAGTTCGACCCCAAGGCGCACTAACGACCGCGGGATCCATTGACGATCAGGCTGCGGGGCGCTTGAACAGGATGTGCTGTTGGCGCCGGTGTCTCTGATCCTGCCTTAGCGCAACTTCCCTCACCTCGGGCCGGTTCGCAAACTTGGCAAGGGTAATTCCGTCGAGAAACTCGTACAGTTGCTGGCTTAGCTCGTCCCAAAGGTCGTGCGTGAGGCAACGCTCTCCATGCTGGCAATCTTCGTTGCCACGGCAACGTTTTACGTCGACCTCTTCGTCCACCGCCGAAATCACCTGGGCGATGGTGATCTGATCGGAAGGACTGGCGAGCCGATAGCCGCCGCCGGGGCCGCGTACCCCCTCGACAAGCCCGTTCTTACGCAGTTTGGCGAACAGCTGCTCGAGATAGGACAGCGAGATCCCCTGACACAGCGATATTTCTGCCAGTGTGACAGGCTTGTCCTGCTCGTGGATCGCCAGATCCATCATCGCAGTGACCGCATATCGCCCTTTCGTTGACAATCGCATCGGTTAGTACTCTCCAGGGTAGGTATGCGCAATTCCTTAGCGCGTTACTAGGTTTTTATACGCAACCCGGAACCGTTCGTCAAGACCTGTCAAGACCAGGACTCATTAGTATTCATCAATATTTCCCTTTAAACTAGTTTAGTTAGGCTAACTATTTAATGTATGTACTCTAATTTTTCTACGTTAATTTGTCCACGCGGGAGCCAGTCTGCGGTTGGTTTCGGCCAACTGTCAGGCCAGAGCGGGCGGGACAGGGACGATCATACAGGCTCTGCCGATGGCTCTGTGGAGAGGGAAAAGCGCCCGGACTTCAGCGGAAAATCATGACCATGATAGAGACAGTATCCGAGCCATTTGTACAGAAAACGATTCCACTGCCACCGGCAGGCCAACTGTGCGTCGAAGGGGCGACAGCGTGGATGCAGTCCTCCATCCCGGCCCGAACGGGACTGGCCGTCGAGAACCTCTGCCTGCCGGGCATCGTGGTAGACACGAATCCTGAGGTTGGGATTGGGACTGAAACCAACCAGATCACCCTGGAGGTAACTGGTCAGGATCACCGTGTGGGTGAACGTCGTTCGGTCAATGACTCGCAGGTGCAGATCGAGCGCGTCCTCGACCGTTGAGACAGCGTGGTTCGCGATCCCGTCAAGGCCCGGGCATAACCGCCGGAAACGGATGTAGTTTGCCTCATACAACTCCATCAGGCCGGAAAAACTCCGGGGCTCCGGTGGTTTAAGAAATGCCGCGGGTGCGAGCACCTGCATATCGATGTGGTTCCCCTATGGTGATGTGCTGAAATGATGAAGGAAATCATGTCATCCCTTGCAACATCATAACCAAAAATGGTGGGGGGAGAGCAAACTCGGGGGCCCCCAGCGGGTCACCGCCCGTAGGTCCCGAACCTCCGCAAGGCAGCGTTGCAGCCATAGTGAGGCGAAAACCGGTCAACCGGATACACTCCGCGTTGAGATTCCTTCCAGCGGGTGGTATCGACGCCCCGCCCCCATCCTTTCCCATGACGCGGCACCGGAGACGACGGCATGTCACGACTTCACATTACCAACGGGGACGCTACTGTCGACCTCATGCAGCGAGGTGGAATCCACGAGCGGATTGTCCCGTGGCGCGACGTATTGCACGAAGGCCCCTTCCGCAAGGGCTCGATCTCGATGCAATGAGCCGTGAAAGGGCGCGCTATATCGCCGACAGCGGCTGGGCGGACTATCGCACCTGGGCCACCCTG
>JAYENI010000091.1:0-12707 GCA_034722015.1 Pseudomonadota bacterium | reverse complement strand
GAGCCTGTCCGAGAATGGAAGTGCTACTGCGGAAAAGCCTCGCGACGAACCCCATTCCCGGACAGGCTCCTGGTGGGTTGATATAGAAATCCAAGGCCGGTTACAGACGACGTTTGAATCGGACGACAGATGTTCGATTGCTGCTTGCAGGCTGCGTTGCCTCGCCGGATTTCCTGCACTGTTCCGTGCTCACCCGAGAATTTTTCGACAGCGGTTTGGCAGGAGTCAATTCGGTCAGGAGACCCCGCAACAGGCAATGACCGAATTGCACGTTTCTTCGGTTACAGGTGTCGACATCGAATCTGACACTGGAGACAGACCGGAATCGACCCACTGCCGCCGCTTGTGATTTGATCAAAAGTTGTCTGATCTGCCGCGATGCTGTTGAAAAAACCCAAGTCATTCGAGTTGCAACATTCAATGGAATCTTTCAGCAATAGACACGAAGTCATATGCAGCTTTGCAAGCTGCCGAGCGGCGTCTGAGCGGGTTTTCATGTACTGTTCACTGGGAATATAGACATTTTCTTTCAATTGATTTGCGTTTAGCTCGACTTTGTCCCTATGAATATTGGTTGATGGGAATTGTCAGTCGAATGATTGGTGCTGCATTATCGCTGGCTATTTACCTTGCGATAGTCGTTGGAAGTGTATTTGTAATCGGCAGATTACTAGTTTTAACCGGCATTGTTGGTTCAGGCCCCTCTCCTTGCCCGCTTCCACTCGCGACGTCAGAAGCATTATTCCAATGTTTCTTTCCCATATTTTTGCAAGGCGCTATTCCAGGGGCCAAGTGGGGAGCGATCATTGGCGCCGTATGGGGCTTGGTAAAAGGAGTAACACATGCATTGGGGCGACAGCAATAAGTGCTTGTGTCAGACACTTCACCCTCTTCGCTGTAATCGAGCAGGGACTAAGGCGATTTCCGTCAAATGACATACCAGCCTGTTTGTCTTTTCGTCCGTCCTCTGTGTTGCGACAAGAGTGACATAGTTCGACTATGCGCCTGTTGTCGCGCCTTGATGACGAACGAAAATCCGTCGCAATCCGGTATGTCATTTTCCGGCGATCGCCTAAAAAGGCTTTCTGGACTGCCAGTCATTCAACATCAAGCGCCGCTCCTGGCCGTACTCAGACCAATGAGTCAGATTGTCGAATGGTTGCTTCCGACCCATTGCAGCCGTTAGTGACTTGACAGCTGACCCGACTTTGCTGTGCAGCGACTCCGGACGGCCGCGATTTAACAACGCCTGTCGAATTGAGTTCCAACTAAAGCAACTGAATCACACACTTTCCCGTCCCTTTGGGCGGTGGTGACAGGGCAAAGTTCTGTCAGCATGTGCCGCACGTCTAACGTTGCCATCCGCTTTTCGGGATCGCCACCTCACGCGGCACAGCGTGGCAATATTGTAGTCTCTCCGTCACGCTGCTCCAGCCGTCGCCGAATTGACTCTCCCGGCTCCCGGCGACGGTTTTTTTCTTCTACGTCAGATCTGATACACGTTGCCAACTGCCAGTTTTTTTATCCCACACCCTTGCTGAATGGCTTGGGGACACCGGGGCTTTTCATCCCCTTCAGAGCCCTCCGCCTTCAGACTTCAGAACCGAAGAGATCTATTCGGGCCAATCAAACCACGCTTCGCGTGCCCCAGGAAACAGTCCATGGGCAAGGCTGTCCTGGCAATGGGACACGATCCGGGGCATAAAGGGCGCTGCGCCCCCCGGCTCGTAAGGATTGACAATTGCGGTCGGAACGGAGTCCACAACATTGAACGGATATGCCCCCCGGACCACGAGAAAATTCAGATCGATCGTCCAATTGGTGTCACCTTTTTCGTTTGTGGTAAAGCCGGCGATTGGCGTAGTGGTTTCCGGACTCGGAGGACTATTCGCCATGACTGTCGACAGCTTCGACGCCGGAGCAAGCGGTGTTGCGCCGCCGCCGGTGAGCGGACTGCCGCCGAACGGAGCTCCGTTGGTATCATTCCCCTTCAACCTAATCCACACGTCTTTTAATTTGATTTTTGCAACGCCGGTGCCGTACTCTTTCTTCTGTTAGAAGAGGGGTTTCACCCAGGGCTCCGAAAAATAGCGCTCTCAGGACGGCCCCCATCGGCTCCGATGTTCCAACCCACCATCGGCGCGCACAACACCGTAATAAAATAGGAGGATTGTTATGAAGACGTCGTACTTTAGGGCTCTGTATCTCGGAAGCATAGTTTTCTTGTTCTGTTCGTCAGCATTTGGCGCAGACGATGGGATCGTAACCAAAAAAAGCAAGTACTCAGTCAATGAAACCATGGATCGGCTCGAGGCGGTCGCAAAATCCAAGGGCATGACGATATTTGCCAGAATCGACTTCAGCGCGCTTGGAAAGAAGAATCTCGATCTGGAGATACCGCCCAATCAGCTGTTGATATGGGGGAAAGGCAGAGGTGGTCCGAATGTGATTTCAGCGGCTCCACTAGCAGCACTGGATTTTCCCCTGCGCACGGTGGCATGGCAGGATAGCGATGGGAAGGTGTGGTTGAGCTATAGTACCGCGGATCATATCAAGCAACGATACAACGTCGAGGGAAAGGATAAGGTCTTTAAGAAGATCAACGGCACGCTTGACAGCGTCACCTCGGAAGCACTGAAGTAAAGCCTGACGCCGGATTCGAGGCAGTCTCCGTCTCCGTGGTTGCCGGGGCAAGAGCTTGTGCTTTGCCTCGCGGCCACCGCCTACCGGGAACTGATCGAGAAACACCCCGACATTGCCGCCGATCCATCAGTCTCGATCCGTATCTGGTTCCACTTCGACCGTTGGGTCGTGCACATATCCGAAAGACTGGAAAAAGCCAACGTTGCAGGTGCGTTGCCCTAGGACGTTACCATTTGGCGTGAGTGACAGGGTATGTGGCGAAAGACATCGCCTTCCGAATGTTCGAATCGGCCCAAATGGCCTTCGCGCTAGGACTTCCTGTTGCTATCAACGTTAACGACACGAAAAAGCTAGGCGGCTTGTGTTACGGAAAGCAAATTGACGTCGGGCCTGCGCCTTAAGCAATCCAACCGGGAGATCAATGAGAACCCTGAAAATCGCCGCGGAATTCCCCAAGGTGGAAATGATTTACAAGGTGCCGTGGCAGTGTTCGATATCAAATACTCGTTTATGTAAGCCGAACTCAGTTTATGCGAATGAAAGTCAATTTCTCCTGTTCATCTGAGGTGCTATTTTCAGTGACCGTTTTACCCTGAATGACCTGGGTGCGAACTTTGACATTGGGCGCGAGCACGCCATGGTGGCGTCGAAGAGCTTTGCGGACCCTGAAGTCGATTCCAAACTCTCCCCATCCTTCCGCCCCCTACATTTCCTGGACCCTATCGACCCGCTTGCTATGCTCATGGCTGTCTGTGAGCATTCCGCAAGAGTCTTCCCGAAACAGACTCAGGGTTTCCCAATGGTGCTCAAGGGCGCCAGGACCCGTTCGACAAAATCTTCGCCCATCAAGTCGATTCGGACAACCCGCTCTCTATTGATATAACGGACGTCGCCGGATTCCCGCTGGTTCGCAAGCGGCGCCATTTTTCCATCCTTCAGGTATACGACGACCTGCCGCAACCTGATGAAATCCGATCTATCCTCCTTAGGTGCTAGGAACTTCTCTTCGTTCAATATGCCGTATGCGACCGGCATCGCGTCACCTGCGGAAATGTAGCTAACTTTCACCCACACCTCGCCTTCCTCAGCGATCGACGCATCGTCCGACCCACATCCTCCCAAAACCGCCATGAGCACAACGAGCAGTATTCTATACATAGGAGATATCCAATAGGTTTCTATTTACCCAAACTGACTGGCGTGGAGCAAAAAAGGGTTTGTGAGTTTGGCTATAGCACCATATTTTTGCAATAATCCTATTACATTTTTCATACGCGCATTTGGGCGAATATTCTATTGATATAGATCAATTACTTAGGTGCGGATGTAGTTTCCGCCGGAAATCCCGCGTTTCCTTGCTTCAGATCAAAGATACGAATTGTTATCGATTCTGACCTCAAGAAAGAGGGGTGCCACATCATCCCTGCGACCCCGCCCGCGGGTCCACCCTGAATTGGGTTCTTGGGGGTTCAGGTAATACCCATTCTCGGAATTTTCGGTTCCGAGTTCACTTCCGGCTGCGTTTATTGCTACGCTAAACTGGAGAAGTGATAGGATCTGATTGCCTGAGAAAGTTTGCGACGGGAAGCGGAACAATCAATGGCTTGCAAGGTATTGAAGTTCGGAATTTTGTCGTGAATAGCCAGTGAAATAGGTTGGGTGCAAATATCGAGGTCGATTGTCTGAGTTCGATCCTTTACTGACATTACCGGCGGTATTCGGTAACGTCTGTTCCCGAGGCGAAGCGGTTGGTCACAGGGATGGGCACAATGAATCCTGCGCGGCCTACGTCGGAGCGGTCAGGATCATCGCTTGCATCGAAGATCACCCAGGTGATCGAGAAGATCCTGACCCACATGGATCGTAAAATTCCTGTCGCGGCACCGAACCGATTACCCGGGAGTCGCGCTCCGCCGCCTGCGGGTCTTTTTGGCCGACACTGAGCGTACTCACCATGCAATTTCGATTGCTGCTGCCCTGGCGGACGCGGCAGGAGGTTTTGTGGCCTGAAGGCGGGAATCGGGGGAGAATTGGTCGCAACAGCACCAGAAATGACGAAGAAAAACCCTCCGTGACAACGGACCCCATCAAGATTCAGATAAAATGAGGGGCGGCGCTCGAGGGGAAGGGGCTGAAATTGAATTCGCGCATTGTCCGGGAGCGCTTTTGTATTGCCCATACCTATGCTACGGTTTTAGTTTGAAGAAGACCTAGAAGCTTGACAACAACGGAGAACGCCAAGGCAACGACTCGCGGCCATGTGTAACGCGGAAATTCCGAAGTGCGTAACTACCGGGGACAGAACACGGTTTTCGGAGTACGTAGAGTCCGCTTCTGGCCGACTCCAGCCGAATCCAGAAGTTTAGCCAGCGCTACTATTAGAAGTTGCTAAAAGGCGGAAAACGGCCCTAAGCGGACGTTCAGCAGCACGATTTTCTGTTGCCCGGGTTAATGCGATTATTGTACTGTGTTGGCAAGTCGGACTCGTTGGTCATTGAGCCTCGCTTTCTGATCTTCAACTGTCTTGCGATGGGCAATGATTCGTGCGCCCTGTTGCCGGAAGTAATTGTTGCCGAGCCGGCGATGGTCCTGGCCGTTGGTGTTGATCACGATCTTTAACGGAAAATGCCCAGATGAGGGCATGGAGCATTCTGTACATAACTCACTGTCTTCGACCTTGCTTCGAAGGCGTAAGCAGATATCGGGCTGACCCGTCGTTCAGGCTATGTGGAAACAGGCGTGCTTCAAAGTGTCCCGGATCGGCGGATAGAGCGTGATCACCGCAGTACCCCGGCCATGGTTTGGGCAACGCCCAGGGCATACTCGAAGGAGGGGTCCCGCTCCCGATGGGCCAACTGCGCCGCGACCATCGCCTCGGGCGACGGGGTCGTCGACGGGATCACCGCGGGGGGCAGTGTCGACTCATCCGCCACGACCCGGATTCGGGCATGTTCCCCGGAAGAGAAGGTGACTCGCCCGGACGTTCCGGACTCGTGCCAGTTCATACGGAGGGTCTCGATCCGGGGATCTCCACGGTCGGATCGTCTGATGGCAATCCGGACCGCGCCCGTTTTGGTCCTGAAGCCCCAGCCCACCTCGGACGTCGACCGCACCTTCCCGTCGTCGGCAACCCAGCCCAGGCGGGCCGCGAGCCAGCCGATGAGCAGCCAGGCCATCGACAGGGCATGAGGACCGTGCACGATCTCTACCGAGTCGATATGTCGCAGCGCCCCGGGCGCAACCGCCGGGTCCAGGACCTGGGCGATGATTCGGCGCCACGGTTTCAGGCGTCGCCAGGCCAGGTTGAACACCGTCTGCCGGCGCCCCTTCACCCAGCGACCCATGACCTGTACGCCACGTGTAGGGTTGGGCCAACCGACGCTGTCATAGATCACCTGATCGCTCAGATCGGCGAGTGTGTCGAACAGGGGCCCGGCCAGCGCCGGTGGCTCGGTACCCGCCCACCAGAGTGCGGTCGGCAGATCACCGATAAGCAGGGGCCGGACCACGGAGGCGAGCCGGTCGACGTCTTCAACGAGAAATTCCACGATCACGTGCTCGCAGCAGAGTTGAAAGCCGTCCCCCAGGCGTCGGCAACGGGCGTACACCTCGGCGCGCACCGGTTGTTCCCGGTCCGCGCCGGCGGCCAGCAGCAGCACCCGGGCAGGGTGACGGTCGACCAGCAACGCGATGCTTTCCGTCAACCCGTCGACGTGGTCCCTGTGGTCACAGAAGATAATGACGTTCGACATGCTCGCCCGGGTCACGACCCCGCCGCTCTTTCCCGCCCCCTGTTGCATGTTCTCCCAGGCAAGGTCCAGCTGCTTTTCGATCTCCCGCACGTTGACCGGGCGGCGGGTCCCGGCGTCGATGGTGGCTGTGGTTGGATCGGTCACAGGACGCGCCACGCGAAATGGTCGGATTCGATCAGTCGGTCCGCCTCCACGGGGCCCCAGGTCCCGGCGGAATACTCCGGCAGCCAGCGCACGCGGCTGTCCTCCCATTCGTCCAGTATGGTCTGGATCCAGGCCCAGGACGCCTCCACGGCGTCGCGGCGCATGAACAGCGTCGCGTCCCCCGCCATCACGTCGAGCAACAGCCGCTCGTAGGCCTCGGGGGATTGGCCGCCGAAGGTCGAGCCGTAGCGGAAATCCATCTTGACCGGATAGATGCGAACGCGTGGGCCCGGCAGTTTGGTGGCGATGCGCAGTGACAGGCCCTCGTTGGGCTGAATGCTGAGGGCCAGGACGTCCGGCTCCAGGGGGCGGCTCATGTCGGTGTTGAACAGGATGTGCGGCACGGGCTTGAACTGCACGGCGATCTCGCTCGCCCGTTTTGGGAGGCCCTTGCCGGTGCGGATGTAGAACGGCACGCCGGCCCAGCGCCAGTTGTCGATGAACAACTTGAGGGCGACATAGGTTTCGGTGACCGAGTCGCTCGCCACGCCGGCCTCCCTGCGGTAGCCGGGGACGTCTTCGCCCTGGAAGAAACCGTGTGCGTACTGGGCCCGTACCACGCAGTCGTTCACATCCTTTCGGGTCAGGGGACGCAGGCAGTGCAGAACGTCGAGCCGGTGATCCCTGATCACGTCGGCATCCATGCTCCAGGGCGGTTCCATTGCCATCAGCGAGAGCAGTTGCAGGATGTGATTCTGCACCATGTCGCGCAACGCCCCGGCACCCTCATAGTAGCCCGCACGGGTGCCCACCCCCTCCTGCTCGGCCACGGTGATCTGCACGTGATCGATGTGCTTCGCGTTCCACAGGGGTTCGAAGATGGAGTTGCCGAACCGCAAGACCAGGATGTTCTGGACCGTTTCCTTGCCCAGATAGTGGTCGATGCGGAAGATCTGCTGTTCGTCGAAACTCGAACACAGGGTGGCGTTTACCTCGCGCGCGCTCTGCAGGTCCTGGCCGATTGGCTTCTCGACGATGACCCGGGAGAACGGCCCCGTGTCGTCCACGGACGAGACGAGCCCCGCCTGTTTCAGGTTTCGGGCGCAGGACTCGATGAACCGGGGGGGCACGGCAAGATAGAACACCCGGTTCCCGGGGATACCGCACAACGGTTCGATCTCTTCCAGCCGACGCTTCAGGGCCTCGTAGCATTCGGGGTCGTCGAAGGTCCCGCGCTGATAGAAAATCGTGCGTTCGTAGTCCGACCATTGCTGTTCGGTCATCGACTGGCGCGAGAACTCCTCGACCCCAGAGCGTGCAAAGTCCCGGTACGACCGGTCGTCCAGTTCATCGAGGGAGAAACCCAGCACCGCGAAGTTGGTCGGCAACACGCCGTCGATGCCCAGGTTGTAGATCGCCGGGAGCAGCTTGCGCCTGGACAGGTCTCCGGCCCCGCCGAAGATGACCAGGGTGCAGGGCTGCGGAAACAGGGAGTCGGGACTTCCCGGGGACAACGGATTGGTGTTTGTCGATTGAATCATGAAATCTCTGAATTCGCATGCTGGCCAGGGAAGGGGATCGGGCCCGGATTCCCGGGCGTCGCATCCGGCCTTCCAGACTAACGCTGTTGTGTTACGGTTTCATCGGTTGACGCCGGACCCCCGATTATCTTGCCATCTTTCGCCCGCGGTCTCATGATTACAGTGAAACCCGGAGCGCGTTGATTTCACGACAGCCCGCCGAAAAGCCAGAAACAAATTCAGAAAGAAATGGAGGTGTAGCATGATAACCGTCGACGAAATCATGACCGGCGACGTCGCCACGCTGCAGGAAGACGCTACCCTGGGCGATGTGATGCGAATCATGGAGGAAAAACACATTCGCCACGTGCCGGTCGTCAATGACCACAAGGAACTGGCTGGGATCGTCTCTCACCGCGACGTCCTGTCGGCGACGGGATCGGCCCTCTGGTCCGGGGAAGGGCATTCCCCCGAATCCGTAAAGGTCGGCGACATCATGACGCGCGAGGTGTTCACCGTCGATGTCCATGACAGTGCAAGGGTTGCGGCCACCTGTCTCGAACGCCATCGGTTCGGCTGTGTCCCGGTCGTCAGTGGAAAGACCCTCAAGGGTATCGTCACGGACACGGACCTGGTGGCGGTGGCCATCAACCTGATGGAGCAACTCGAACAGCTCGAACAGCAGGAAGCGGCAGCGCCGGATGACGATGACGTCGAAGTTGACGTCGACGTTGACCGTGACGATCCGTTCTAGCGATTCGAGCCAGGACGGCAAGGAAAGGGCGTTCGCGAAGATCCACGAACGTCTGAATCCCGGCGGGGCCACACTGGTCTACGATTTGGTCTCCCGGGCCGGGGAGACCCGTGAAGACTATATCAGCCATCTGCATGCGGATATCGATCGGGCCTGGACCCGTATCCCCGAAGATCAGCGCGCGAGTATCCGTGACCATGTCCGGGACAACGACTATCCACTCGATTTCGCACGCAATCGCATGTGCGCCTGGCAGCGTCATCGGCGTCTTGTGCCGGCATCGCCCCGAAAAACGGCGCCTCTCTTAACAGGTATCGCGTTTATAGTGGCTCTGCTCGCGGTAGTCGCGTTTTCCGTTCACGCACGCGAACTCGTTGTATCGACCAGTATCTGGCCACCGTACGTGGACCCCAAGCTGCCGGGGCAGGGGCTCGCCTTGTCGATCGTGACCGCGGCGTTTCAGCGCGCCGGGTATGAACCCCGAATCGAAATCCACGATTGGGAACGCACCCTGGGAGGAGTGCGGTCCGGCGAATACGGGATCGTCGCCGCGGCCTGGCGCTCCCCGGACCGAATCCGGGATTTCGAGTTCTCGGACCCCTATCTCGCCAATCAACTCAAGTTTCTGAAGCGCCACGGGACGACGATCGAATTCGAGACCCTCGAAGATCTGAACGGGCTGCGGGTCGGTGTCGTGTACGAGTACGTCTACGAGCAGGAGTTCGACGAGGCTACCGGGTTCGTCAAGGCACCAGAGACCCATATCGTGCCCAACGTCATGCAACTGCTCGAAGGGAACATCGACTTGACCGTGGATGACGAGCGCACACTGCGTTACGAGATCAGCCGCCATTTCGGCGAACACAGGCACGAACTGGAATTTCTTCCGAAACCGTTGGCGTTACGCGACCTGCACGTCGCTGTCAGCCGTACCCACCCGGATCATGAGACGCTCGTCAGGGACTTCAACCGCGGCCTGGCGGAGATCCGGCGCGACGGCACCTACAGGAAGTTGCTGAGAAAGGCCAATGAGGAAATCTGGAAACAGAGTTATCTGCCGAAGTCAGCTCGTTCCGGAAAAGATGCGGGCGATGAGCCCCATCACTGAGAACCTGCCCGGGACCCTGTGAGTTCCCGGCGTCGATCCCGTCTTTTCCCGTGTTTCCTGCTCCTCGCGGCCTGGGGACTGGTCAGCTGTGCCAGTTATCACCCCCCTGTCGTGGAAGACATGTCTTTCCGGGCCCACGAGTCGACCGAGGGCGACGACAGGCTTACGGTAACAGCCGCAGTTCTGACCAACGAAGAGGCGCGGGAGGTATTTGGCGTCGATCTGCGAAGCCGCTGGATCCAGGCGGTCTGGCTGGAGGTCACGAACACTGACGACACGCCCTACTGGTTGTTGTTTCCCTCCCTCGATCCCGACTATTACTCGGCAGACGAGGTCGCCTATTCATTCAATGCGCAGTTGAGCGGTCGCGGGTATCGCGCGCTTGCCGCATATCTGCGGGAAAATGCGTACAGGAACCCCGTCAATCCCGGCGAGACCCGTTCCGGGTACGTGTTCGTCAATCTCGATCAGGGGGCCAAGGAGATCGATGTGCAGCTCCTTTCCCTGGACCGCGTCGAGGAGTTCACCTTCTATCTGAAGGTGCCCGGTTTGCGCTCGAGGACCTTCGAAGACGTGCTCGGGGATTATTCGGAACAGGACATCCAGGACGTCGAGGAAGACGAACTGCGCTACGCGTTGACCTACCTTCCCTGTTGCACGACCGACGCGAAGGGCAACGGCGAGGGTGACCCCCTGAATCTGATATTCATCGGCAATCCGGATGACCTGATTCCCGCGTTCATCCGGCGCGGCTGGCGTCCTTCCGAAGATACCTACTGGAGCTCGGTCTGGAAGACGATCGGGTCCTTTCTGTTCGGCAGCCGCTATGAGTACTCCCCGGTGAGCCCCCTGTATGTCTTCGGAAGATCACAGGACATAGCCCTTCAGAAGGCGCGGGAATCCGTCAACCGGAGAAACCATTTGCGGCTCTGGCTGACGCCGCTGCGTTACAAGGGCAAGGCGATCTGGATCGGGCAGATCAGCCGTGACATTGGTGTGCGTTTCACGCTCAAGTCCGGGACGGGCGTGACCCACAAGATCGACCCGGACGTCGACGAAACGCGCAATGCCATCGCCCAGGACATGCTTTTCTCTCAGGGGCTGGAAAAGCTGGGTTTTGTGCAGGGGGTGGGCGGCGCCACGCCGGACGAGCCGAACCGCAACCTGACCGGTGACCCGTACTTCACCGACGGGTTGCGGGCCGTCCTGATGATGGACAGGGATCAGACCCTCATGCGGGACGTGGAATTCTTCGGGTGGGATACGCCCAGTGAACTGGAGATCCAGGACGTGGAGCAAAAATGATCCGCCCCAGACTCGTAAACTCTACTTCAATCCGACCTTTTCGCCCGCTGATCTGGTATTGAGATTCAGCAGGGAGTAAATGGGGCAGATACCGGCGATTCCGGTGATGATCAGTATCACACCGATCCAGCCGATGGGATTCTGCAGGGCGAAAAAGACATTCCCTACGAGCACCACGCCAACGACGATCCGGATAATCCTGTCGACCTTTCCTACATTGTTTTTGAACAGATTCATGGCAACCTCTGCGAGTTAACAACCCAAAAAATCCACATGATCCACAAATAGAATTCTAGCACTATCGCACCACGGGAAAATTGCGAATCGTCAAGGGAAGGTCAGGTTAAACGAAAGAGGGGGTCAAATCTAGTTTTATATAGTTATTCAAAGCTGGAGTATCGGCTACGCCTTGATCTCAATTCTGCGAACAAACTTTCAGTATATAAAGCTTGACTGGATCCCTTGTTCTCTTTGTCGTGTCATCCAGCAGACTGTTGAAGAACCCTCATGTGACACCATTCGGCGTTAAGAATCGGGCTCACCAATTTGTCTGGAACAAAATGGAACAGCTTTAGCTGGCCCCATGGGGCGAAGTACACGGAAGTACTTCGTAAAATGCTCATTTACTGCATGTGAACTTCGCTTTCTCGCCCGATTTTGCCTTGTCTGGCACTTACCTGAGACTTTTTCAACAGCCTGCTAGAGATTGGCAGCGCGCTCGGAAATACATTCGTACCCTCCCACTTCAAATTCCCGGCAAACCCATGGCCGCCTATCATAAATCATACAAGTCATTGAGTTTCGATCCAGAGCCGAACACCAGCCATCCTCCAGCCGAGCCATCTTCCTCCCACCCCACTTGTCTGTCTCAACAAATTTATCGGGCACTCCGGTATCGGTAATGAGCAAGACTTCCAATCGGCAACAGCAAGCCTCGCAGTTTGCGCAGGACACCTCGGGGTCAGGGTGGGTTGTGGCTTCGTTTGTCATTAACTATTTTTTATTCATTGTATGAACAGCACAGGGGGCAGGCCTTTTTGTTACTCACATCTCACTTTCAAGTTTTTTCACCGCCCGGCTCACCGTGGCGTAGCTGACGCCGAATGCCTTTCCGACTTCGGCCAGGGTGTAGTGGCCGCTGCGGTAGGCCTTTGCCATGGCGGTATCCCGCGATTCAAACTTGTCTCGAAAAAAACCCAGCGGCTTGACCGGCCCCAGCTTTTGTGACTTTGGCACATCCCGCAGTGATTGATCCGGCGAGAGTTTGCACTGCATATCCTTGACAAACTGATCGGATCCCAGGTAAATCTGATTTTTCAACGCTTCCCAGGGTCCTGGTTGTCCTCTGCCTTGCTGGACAAACGCTCGATAAGCTTTCTGTGCCGCGTTTCGGTCCCTGCCAAAGTTCCCCAACACCCAATCTCGGGTCAATGCGGCATGCACTACGCCAAGTCCCGCTGTCCCCCGGTAACTGCTCCAGG
>JAYENI010000090.1:0-12764 GCA_034722015.1 Pseudomonadota bacterium | reverse complement strand
GCAAGGAAAGGGCAAGCTGGAAAGGTGGCATCGATCTTTCAGGGATCATTTTCTCAGTGAGCTCGACACCGCCCGGCTGCGCGACCTCGGCGATCTGAACGCCCGCCTGTGGGCGTGGCTCGAGACCGTCTACCACACCACGTCCCACAGCGCGTTGGCAGGACGCTCGCCGCTGCAACGCTACCAACAGGACCTGCCGCGGATCCGTACCCTGGGCGCCCTGGCCGCCCGCATCGATGAGCTGTTCTACCACCGCGTGACTCGCCACGTGCGCAAGGACGGCACCGTCTCCTACCAGGGCGACCGCTTCGAGGTCCCCTATGAGCTGGCCGGACGATCCGTGCGTCTGGTGGTCGATCCCCACGCCCGGCAGGTCTTTGGGGTGGAGGACGATGACGGACGGTCACTCGGGGCCGCCACGCCCCTGGACGCCGTCGCCAATGTCCACCGGCGGCGGCACAAACCCCTGCCGCCGGAGACACCTTCGTCCAGCGGCGCCGGCGGGGACAACGCGGTGGAACTGGCCTATCGCCAATACCACAACCTGAGTTCGGAGGAAGGCTGATGGTCCTGCAACACTTCGGCCTGAAGCACTCCCCCCTGGGCAAGGAGCACGCCGAGCTGTGGGACGATGGATTCCTCGACCGGCTCAACGCGAGATTCACCTGGTTGCTGGAGAGCCCCGGCGTGGGGTTGTTGACCGGCGAGGCCGGCGTGGGCAAGACCGCCGCACTGCGCCAACTGACCCGGGCACTCAACCCCCACCGCTATCAGGTCGTCTATCTGGCGGAGACCGACTTCGGGCGCCTCGATCTGTATCGCTCCCTGGCCCTCGCCCTGGGGCTGGAGCCCGTCCACCGGCGTGCCGCCCTGTGGCGCGATATCAAGGCCCGCATCCAGGACCTGGCCGACGGTAAAGGCGTCGTACCGATTTGGATCATCGATGAGGCGCAGAACCTGCCCGTGGAGTTCTTCCGCGACCTGCCCGCCTTCCTCAACTTTGCCTTCGACTCCCGCGACCTGATGACCGTCTGGATGCTCGGCCATCCCCGCCTGGCCCAAACCCTGGAGCGCGCGCCCTATGCGGCACTGGCCAGCCGCATCCAGGTGCG
The DNA here is from genome assembly GCA_034722015.1 of Pseudomonadota bacterium. Taxonomy (GTDB): domain Bacteria; phylum Pseudomonadota; class Gammaproteobacteria; order JAJDOJ01; family JAJDOJ01; genus JAJDOJ01. Next base: position 11,652 of record JAYENI010000090.1, on the reverse strand, counting down.
TCTGCGCCTGAAACCCATCACCGAGCGGAAGCGGTTCAACAACCTCATCGAGCATGCCTTCCGGCAATCCGGCGCCCAGCATACCCTGCTGTCGGACTCGGGCCTCGAACTGCTGCGCCAGGCCTCACAGGGGCTGCCCCGACAAGCCGGGCGCATCCTCAAGACCAGCATGCAACTGGCCGTGCCCAAGGGCTTGAATCACCTGCCCGATGAATTGATCCAGCAGGCCATCGAGGAATTGCTATGAAAACCACCCCTGTCTTCGATCTGCCGCGGGGCTTGCCTCCGGAAACGGCCAAGGCCCTGTTCGATCTGCTCAACGAACTCAGCGATGCGCTTTGGCGGCTATACGAAACCGAACTGGTCGAACTCGATATGGATGAGCTCAATGCCCATCCCGCCCCTCAGCAATCGTTCGACTTCAACGACGACCCCCCGTTCTGATCCATCTACGTCCCAGGCTGGATCGGGGTTGCGTTCCTCCTCGGCCAGCCTGGGACGCCCCCTTACGTTTCGTCTCAAATAGGTCGAGTCAAATCTCCTGAATCAAGGCGGGACGTAACACCGGGCAACCTGAAGGCGCCGCGCGAATTCTACACCCAGATAAGCCGGTTGTGGCTATGGGTGATTCGTCGGCGCGGTCATAAGGCCCGGTGCCGTTGGACATGGGAGCGGTTCAACCGTCTGCAAAGCCAGTGGCTGCCGCGCCCACGCCTTGTCCATCCATACCCCAGCGTCCGCTTTGACGCCAAATACTCGAGGTAGGAGCCGTATGCGGTAGCGGTAGTGCCGCAAGTACGGATCTGTGCGGGGGGGGGCACTCGGCGACGGGCGGGTGTCCCTACCGCGACTTACAATCGACATTTCGAGGAGAGAAAGGGGAGAAAAGGGTCCGGCCTTTCATTTGACACGCGTAGGGCCTTTTCTATCTTGATGATAATTGGTGGAACGGGTGCCACGAGGTGTTACTTCACTGTGAGAGGGCTATTGGATCCGGTCGTAGTGGCCTCCGATGGCGAAAACGTAAATGTATTTGTCGTCGTACTTGTATACCACACGGTCTTTCCGGCTAAGTCGCCGGGACCAGAGTCCTGAGAGGTTGTGTTTGAGAGGCTCGGGCTTTCCTGTTCCGATGCCGGGGTCGCCTCGCAACATTTCTTTCAATATGCTGCACAGCGATTTGTGTAGCTTCTTATCCCGTTGTCTCAGTTCTTCGTACGCGGACCATGTATTGCCTTCAAATACCAGCGATCTCATCCATTTCCTCTGCCGAAGGAGTGTACCCCGATCCTTTTACGTGCGTACATAGGGAGTCCTCGATCTGTTTCATTAACTTATTGTTCTGTAAAATAAAAAGCGTTTCCTGCTCACGTTCCCAGTCGTCGGCGCTAACAACGACGAAATCATCGCCGCCCCGGCGCGTTACCTTCAGTGGCACGTGCTTGCAAACTACTTGTTCTACCAGGTATTTCAGGTTATCCCTGAACTTGTTTACGCTTACGCTGTCCACCTGGTTTCGCCCTCAGTTGTACGGTATTGCCGTACACTATAGGCGGGAAGCCTTAACAAGGCAAATCAACGCGGATCCCAAAAAGTGTGCAGTGGGTGCCTTATGGGGTCAGAAATTTTTCCGGAAACCCGTCCGGTCCGACGCTTCTCGATATGGACGTGGCGTATCGGGACGAGATCTCCGGCGTCCATTGGCGGGCACCGTAACGGCGCCACTATCGCTTGCGACAGTGGTATGGTGCTCGATTACGCCGATGGGCCAACCGAAGCGCGCTGGCGGAGGCGGAGCAAGGTGAAAATAGAAATCAGTCGCCTGATGCGATGTGCGATTTACCCGACAACGTCAGGTCGGTCGTCAGGTTCATCAATGAGATTCGGATTCCCGGGTATTCAGACAGCAATGAAAATACTGTTCCTGACAATGATGTTGTTCATGCAAGGGGCCAGCGCCGCGCTGCCGCCTCAACATCAGAATATGAAGGACCTGGATGTCATGGTGAATTTCGTGAGAGCGCGTCCCGAGGTTTCCTCGACGCTGCACTCGATCGATCTGTCCGGGTACACGATCCACTACGGTAACGGCTGCAAGGCCGTGTTCGTGAGAAAGTCGCTTGACAGACCACAAGGATTGGTGGGCCCCGCCGGTCCGCTGGAGTTCAGTCACGCGGGCTGTGAATCGGACTGAAGCCTGGCTCGACCGGGGAAGTTCCGACAGATCACGGCCTGCGCTCTTCCCGCCCCCCCGCGTCCGGCGGCGGCAGCCCCCCCGGGGTGAGGGGGAAATGGTTGCAGCCGTTGGGGGAGACTGTCCGGACTGCGTCATTCCCTGCAGGCATCTGACAATTGACTGGGCAATGACCTAACCACTGGAACGCCGACCAGGCGAGCGCGATGACGTGAACCTTAACGAGTACGTAGATGTCATGATGACTGTTGCGAACCTTGCCGTTGGCGCCATCGCGTTGCTGCATGTCTACATCCTTGTGCTGGAGATGTTTCTCTGGGACAAGCCAGCCGGGCGACGGGCTTTTGATCTGACGAAGGAGTTCGCATCGGCGTCCAGGGCCCTTGCGGCGAACCTGGGACTCTACAACGGTTTTCTTGCCGCGGGCCTGGTTTGGGGGCTCAGCCTCGGTCAGAACGGAATGGATGTGAAGGTGTTCTTTCTCTGCTGCGTTTTCGTCGCGGGACTGTTCGGCGCGGCGACGGCCAGTCGAAAGATCCTGTTCGTGCAGGCGTTTCCGGCCGCGATCGCGCTGGTTCTGTTGTATCTGGCGTGATCGACCTTCACCGGCGGGAGGCTTGATATGGCCTGCATCAGCCACACTTGCCCAGGAGTTAGGCGATTGCCGGAGAATGGCATACGAGATTGCGCAGGATTTTCGATCGTCATCAAGGCACGACAACAGGCGCATCGTCGAACGATGGAACGGTTGTCGCAACACAGAGGACGGATGAAAAGACAAGCGGGATGGTATTTCATTTGACAGAAATCGCCTTAACCCTGCTCGAATTTTCATAATCAATAACGCTGGCCGGCAACTGCCGGTGTCCCGTGATGTTTCGACGCGGCAGGACATTTCTCTTGTGTTGCGGGAGGGGCTGCCGGTCGCGACGACGATGACCGTATTCGCGGGGTGGGCAAACGACGCCACTGGAGGCTGAATGATGAAAGATCAACTCGATCCGGGCCAGATTCTGCAGACCGCTACGGCGTTCTGGGCGTCCAAGGTGTTGCTGACGGCCGTGGAGCTGAATCTGTTTACGACTCTGGGAGACGAGACCATGACGGCACCGGAACTCGGTGACAGGCTCGAGCTGCACCCTCGGGGGACATACGATTTCTTCGATGCCCTGGTGGCGTTGCACTTTCTGGATCGGGACGGGGACGGGCCGCAGGGGCGGTACAAAAACACCCCCGAGACCGCCGCGTTTCTGGACAGGAACAGTTCGTCGTACATTGGTGGGTTGCCGGAGATGCTCAACACGCGCCTGTTCGGATTCTGGAACCACCTGGGCACCGCACTCAAGACCGGTCAGCCGCAGAACGAGATCAAGCACAACGGCAAGCCCATGTTCGAGGAACTGTACGCTGACGAGGCGAGACTCGGCCAGTTCCTGGACGCAATGACCGGCTTCCAGGCGGAGAATTTCACCCGGCTGGCCGGGAAGTTCGATTTCACGCGGTATGATTCCGTCACGGATATCGGCGGTGCGCTGGCGCTTCTGTCGCGCATCGTCGGGGCGCGTCATGCGCATCTCGCCCTGCGTTCCTTTGATCTTCCGGCCGTCGCGGCGCATGCCCGCAATCAGATCGATGCGGCCGGCATGACTGACCGGATCACGGTGGTTTCCGGTGATTTCTTTGTCGACGATTTTCCGAAGGCAGACGTGATCACCATGGGAAATATCCTGCACGACTGGAACCTGGAGAAGAAGAAGGTACTTATCGGCAAGGCGTATGAGGCCCTGCCGGAGGGGGGCGCACTGATCGCCATCGAGAATGTGATCGACGACGCGAGGCGCGAAAATGCGCCTGGACTCCTGATGTCGCTCAACATGCTGATCGAGTTCGGCGACGCATTCGATTACACGGGGGCGAACTTCCGGGAATGGTGTGCCGAGGCGGGATTCAAACGCTTCGAAATGATCCCGCTGGCCGGCCCGACCAGCGCGGCGGTTGCTTACAAGTAGACAGCGGGACGGGACGCTGTGCCATCCTGAAGGGGCCGGTTCGCACTCGAACGGATGACAGCGATGCCAGATGATGTTGACCGGCCCCGAAACATTCGGCGGTCAAAAGAAAACAGAAAAACGAAGGAGGAGTGATGGGATTTCGCAGATCGATTTTTCTTTCCATCGTACCGGTTGCGTTGATGTCCACATCAGTTGCAACCGCGCAGCCCGAGAACACAGGGAACTACAGGCCCAGGTTACTCGTCACACTACCGGGACATTACAACACGCCCGATGGTGCGGCCCTGGGTGAGGACGGAACCATCGTCTTGTCCATCCCGAATTTCAATAACGATCATTTGCTGGAAAACGGTGTCATCAAGGAACCCGCGCCCGCGGTGATGGCCATGATCGACACGAACGACAACATCGCGACCTGGTACGAATTCAGGCAGAAAGACATGCACCCGGACACCGGGAGAGTCGGGCCGATGGATGCCGCCTTCGGTCCGGATGGAAATCTGTATGTCGCGGATATGCAGGTGCTTTGGGACGGAGAGCACAAGTCACGGCTCCTGAGGATCAATGTGGAAGACGGCGAGCCGGTTGACGTGGATGTCGTGGTGGAGGGATTTATCGTTGCCAACGGGATGGTCTGGAAGGGGAACACCCTGTTCGTCACCGAATCCGTTCTCGCCCACACGCCGGCGGTTGAGGCGGGGGAAAAGAAGCCGCCACTCGTCAGTGGTGTCTACGCATTTTCCCTGAAGGAACTGCACGGAGAGCCGATCCAGTTGTCGCCTTACACGGAAACCGGCGCCGACGATCACCTGGTGGTCCGCTTTCGGTCGAGCAATACTGTGGGTTTTGGCGCCGACGGTGTCACGGTGGATGACGCCGGAAATCTGTATACGTCCATCGTCGAGGATGGTGTCATCTACCGGACGAGGCTGGACGGGAATGACAGGGCGGTCGAGACCGGACTATTCGCAAGCGCCGACGGCATGAAATCCTCCGACGGTATCGTCTGGAATCCTGTGGACAGAAAGATCTATGTTGCCGATCTGTTCCAGAATGCGGTGCATTCCGTGGACACACAGGGCAATGTATCGACGCTTCATATCAACGGCGATACAGACGGCGCCGATGGCTCACTGGACCAACCGGCGGAAGTGCTCGTTCGGGGCAACGACCTGATCATCGTGAATATGGATGTGGCCTGGTTAACCCCGCCGGGTGTCTCGGTCAATACCGCAGTGGATTCTCCTTACACCATTTCAGTGATCAGGATTCAGTAATGGAATCGTGAGACTGGTCGGTGAGCCGCGGGGTTGAGTCATCCGCGGACCGGCAGGAATAACGGTCTGGCGGGAAGACGATTGCGCTTGATCGGGATCAGAACCACGTCGCCGGCAGGCGCTAGAATGAGTCATTGTGACCAGGGTGCTCGCGATCAATGGCTCCTATCGGGACGACGGCATGACCGACCAGGCCGTTGACGCCGTGGCGGGGGCCGCGCGCGCGGCGGGCGCCGAGGTCGAGGTGATCGCGTTGCGGGACCACCCGATCGAGTTCTGTCTCAACTGCCGGGAGTGTACCCGGCATCCCGGTGAGGCCCCGGGGGAATGCGTGCAGCACGACGGCATGCGGGACCTGGTGGAAAAGATCGAACAGGCCGACGCCTATATCCTCGCGTCCCCGACCAATTTCAGCTCGGTGACTGCGATCTTCAAGCGGTTCATGGAACGTCTGGTCGTCTATGCCTACTGGCCGTGGGGCATGAACGCACCGAAGTTCCGCAAGGCCGATGTCCCCAAAAAACCGGCGTTACTCATCTCGTCCTGCGCGGCGCCGGGTCTCATGGGACGCTGGATATACAGCACCCGAAATCAGCTGCGAATGACGGCGAGGACCATCGGCGCCAGGCCGGTCGGTACGCTGTTTACCGGTCTGGTGTCCAAAGACCCCCATCCGGAGTTGTCCGCCCGGGTCCGGGCAAAGGCCGCGTCCCTGGCCGGAAAACTGGTCAAGGCGCCGTGACGGGTATTTCTCCAAACCAGGCTAATCGGCCAGCCCGGCCTTTCTCAAGCCGTCCAGAAAATGTTCGCGGTCTTCGGGAGACTTGAACGGAAATGTCTCCTGCATTCGCTCCCACGAAAATTCCGGGTTGAGCATAAGGACCTGATCGGATTCCCAGGCCGCGTCGTCGAGCGCGCCGTTGCGGGCCAGTGCGGCCGCCTGCCAGACGTGCAGTCGTTCCGATGCCGGGTTGGTGGCGATCCCCTTTTCGAATGCGTCGACCGCCTCCGGGTAGCGGCCCAGGATGTAGTAGGCCTGTCCCAGGTGAAAGCTGTAGTTGTAGGGGTGGTGGGGGTTGAGCAGCATCGCTTCCTGTATGCGTTTCAGACCTTCTTCCGGTCTGCCCGCATAGTAGAGCAGTGTGGCGAGCAGCACGTGGGCGTTGGCGTAGTTGGGATCGTACTCGATCGCCTTCTCCGCCTCGACCAGGGCCTTGACGTAGTCACCGAGTTCGCGATGCGCGAGCCCCTTGACGAAATAGGCCACCGGTAACGCCTCCTGGAGCGATGTTGCCTTGTCCGCCAGTTCATGCCCCCGCAGCAGGGAAGCCTCCCGGTCCTCACTCCAGCCGTTCATGACCTCGAAGACGTGGGTCCAGGCTTCCATCGCCCAGGCCATGGCGAAATCCGGATCGTGGTCGATTGCCTTGCGGAAATAGTTTCGCGCCTTGAGGTTTTCGTCCCGGTTGAGAAAGCGATAAAAATGCTGCCGGCCCAGCAGGAAACTTTCATAGGCCGGGAGGCTCCCGGTCTGTGGCGCCTCGAGTTCCAGGTCCGTACCGGGACTCATCCGAACGGCCAGGGCAGAGACGATCTTTCCCGTGATCTCGTTCTGCAGGTCGAAGACATCGGCGGCGCTGCCGTCGTAGGTCTCCGCCCACACATGGTGGCCGGTTTGCGCATCGACGAGTTGCGCGTTGATGCGTACCCGGTTTCCCACCCGGCGCATGCTGCCATCGAGGACGTAGCGCACCTTGAGCCGGGCGGCGATGTCACGAACATCGACCGGCCGTTCCTTGTAGACGAACGTGGAGTCGCGGGCGATGACGAGCAGGTCCGGGCGGGTTGCCAGGGCCGTAATCAGGTCGTCGGTAATGCCGTCGGCGAAGTAGTCCTGCGTCGCATTGTCACCCAGATTGTCGAAGGGCAACACGGCGATCGAGGGCTTCGACCCGTCGTCGGCTACCAGCGGGGCGCCCTCGTCCCGCGGTGTCGGCCACATGAACAGGGCGAGAATCGCCAGCGTGGCCACCGCTGCGACGGCGGCCACCCGATTCCAGTGGTGCGCCGACACAGGGGTGGCGATTCCGTTGCCGGATCGAACCCTCCCGGGGTGCGTTTCGCCCGGGGACACGGGCGCGATCAGCCGGTAGCCGCGTTTGGACAGTGTCTCTATGACGCGGGGGTGTTTCCGGTCGTCGTTGAACGCGCGCCGCAGTTTCTGGACAGCGCCGGTCAAGGCATCGTAACTGACGACGGTGCCTGCCCAGACGGAGTCTTCGATCTCCCGCCGGCTGACAACCTTGCCGGGGTGTGAGGCCAGATAGAGCAGCACCTCCATTGCTCTGGGTTCCAGCCTGACCGACTCATCACCGCGGGTGATTTGGCCGGCAGCGCCGTCGACCGTCCAGTCCCCTACCTGGAATTCCGCTTCCGGGCCAGTGTCTTTCCGCACTTCCGGGTCGCCCACCGCGTGGACGCTGCTCGATCGTTCTGATGTCACGCCGTGGGCCAATGTCATATCCGATTGATTTTTCGCCCAAATATAAACGCCGGAAAAACGTCGGATTCTCTCCATAAGTTTAGTCCACGGCGATGCTACGTATATACGGAAACACGAAAGCGACGGATCGTCGGGTCCGCCGGGCCGTTTTCCACGACCTGGTCTAGCGCGTTCCGTGACGGGGGCGGATAACGAATCCCGGGTATGTGGCGTATCCAGCCTGGAATGCCGCCCTGCCTCACGTGAGAGGCGAATCCTTTCAACGGGAAAAATTGAGGTGTCGACGATGAAAACGCGCAGTCTTCTGATGACTACAGGGATGGTGGGGCTCTCGGCGTCGTTGCTGATGTCCTTCCCGAGTGCCGAGACCGCTGGGGAGAAGGCCGGCGAGGTCATCCGCTTCGGCGTCCTGCCCATCAATCAGCCGGAAACCATGGCCAGGCGGTTCGATCCGCTGATCGCCTATCTCGAGCGGGAGACCGGAAAGGATTTCGAGCTGGTCACCTGGCCGACCGGTTCGAAGTCAGGCGGATACACCGCCGCGGTCCGCGGCCTGCTGTCCGGCGACACGCCGCTCGTTTTTCTGGCGCCGGTCACCATTTCCCAGGCGCGTCACCACGACGATCGCGTCCAGCCGCTGGTATGCGCCGTTCGCGGTGGTTCACCCACCTATGTGGGTGAGATCGTGGTGCGGACGGACTCCGACATCCAGAAGGTCGAGGACCTGAAAGGCCGCAAGGTCATCGGCGCCAGCCCGTCCTCGACCTCGGGCAACCTGATGCCCAGCGGCATGCTGGTCGATCGCGGTATCGAAAAATCGGAGTTCGCGGCCATGGACTTCGCGGGCGGTCACGACAAGGCCGCGAATGCGGTCCTGGACGGGGAGTACGATGCCGCCTGGATCAACGACAAGAACTTCCAGAAGTTCAGGGGAAAGGGGGCGGGCCTGCGGGCCATCTGGACGCACGGTCCGGTTCCCGAAATGCCGATCGCCGTCAACACCCGGTATCTCGACGCCGGTCTGATCAAGCAGGTGGAAGCCGCGCTGCTGGCCATGCACCAGAAAGACCCGCAGGCGATGAAGGCCATCGACCCGAAATACGATCAATGGATTGCGGTCGAGTGGGCGGCCTACGAACCGGTGAAAAATACCATCGACAAGGTCCACGGCAAGGGTTTTTACGCCCTCACGGATTGACCGGTTGTTGAAGTCAGCGACGGGGGATCCGTAAACTCCTGGCCCTCTCCCACCGGGAGAAGGAGTCGTTAGCCGGTAAAGCGCAATCCTTGCAACGCGGAGAAATCATTTTACCCCGGAGATTCGGGGGGGCGTGTGGCCCGAATCATGCTTCTTCAGTATCGGAGCGATAGGGTCCGAACTGGTAGTACTTGGGACGGTCGTCGAGGCGGACATGCACCCACGGTACGCCGAGTCCCGAGGTGCTCAGCCAGACCGGTTCGTCACCCAGTCGGGCCAGCAGCGTCTCCGCGACGCGTCGCCACAAGACATGTTGCTGCACGATCGGCGCACGGCGTGAGAAGGCAACGAGGTGGGGATAGGCGGACAACGGCGCGCGTGGACCGGGCACCACGAGGACCGCATCCCCGCCGAGATTTGGAAATACCATGATGCCCTCGTCATCCTGCTCCCACCCGAAATGTTCGCCGAAAGCGGTGCCGTCCGTCTGCATCGTCGCGAGCCCCCGGCTCTGGAGGAGGACGAACTCGAAACCCCGGTCGATCGAATCGGTCGTAACCGGCGGGGTCTCCCAGAGACAGGCAGGCCAGGGCGCCTGTGCCAGCAGGGAGATGTAGAACTCGCGAAACCGCGCATCATCTCGCCACAGGGCCGCCACTTCCGAAAACGTCAGTCCGTGCGCGCCGCGATAGATTTCGGTCCTTTGGCCTGAGCGGTCACCGAGCGATTCGATGCGTGTGTTCCACATGTCCTGTCTCTGTCCGCACTCCCGGTTTTCCCGGTTTCGGAGCGTGGTCGATTGCCGCAGGCTTGAGGGGTGCCCGGATCTGCGCTACGGATACACCGGGCAGGCGGACCACCGCCCTGCCTGGCGCTTGCCCACTCCTGACGGGGCTCGAAAACGGGCAACCATTGTCCCTCATTCGATGGCGTGATGCGGTACCCTGTCAAATCGGGATATTGACATTTAATCCGCCGAGAGAGAAAAAGATACACAGGTGGAGTTGTGTAACCCTGTACGCCGAGGAGCCTTCGAGAGAGAAAAGGGCTGCGGGTGTTTTTTTTGACCAGAAACAAAATGCGAGACGGGGCACCGGACAACGCCATGCCGGACAGGGCAGTGCGTTGCGAAACATCAAGGGAACAGCGACCGATTGTCCGCGCCCGGCGAGGGCGGTATTCCGGGCGGTGGGGAAGGAGAGCAAGTGGTGGATTTCGTACAGATGATATTTCAGGGCCTTTCCGGTCGAACGGCGGACAAGGCATCTGGCGGGGGGGCGTGCAATGACCTGACGCGGGCGGTCGAGCGCGTCGTGGATGAGGTTTCCGCAAACCTGCGTTCGATACCGAGGTACGCTCGAGTACTCACGGGACCCGTATCCCTCACCTTTCAGTACATCGACGAGGTGGTGGAGAAGACCCCCGGTGCATTTCCCTGCCGCCGGTCAGCCTTCGTCGAGGACCCGAGAATCAACGCCTTTTTCGCCAGCGCGCAACACCTTCAGGAGGTGTTCAGCCAGAGCGAGGAGGTGCGCCAGGTGTTCGAGAAGAAACCCGACGCCGCCGAGTGCTGGGGGTTGCTCTGCATGCGCAAGGAGGAGCGCACGAAGCTTGGCATGGCCGCCGTCGACGGAGCGATCCGCAGGGATGTGATGCAGACGGCGGTGAATTTCACCGACCACCAGATCGTCTCTCCTGGTACGACCGAGTCCGAGGCCAGATGCGCCCTGAAGTGTTGCATCTTCAATAGCCTGCTGGCGGATATACGCAGCAAGGTCACATCGGCGCGAACCAGGTCCGGCGAACTGGGAACCCGCCTGCGAGCGTTGCAGGGTCGACTGCGGCGTCTCGAGAACGGTGGTAATGCCGGATCGACACGGTCGGAATTGCGCGAGGAAATCGCCGCTGTCGAGAGGGAACTCGCCACGGTGGAACCGCGGCTGGAGACCAACGACGATCTGCTGCAATTCCTGGCCGATACATTGTCCGATCCCGGGAAGTTTATTCGAATGCAAACGCGATCGCTGCGTCTGAACCGCATGGGCACGCGGATCGAGGGGGACTCCAGTGAACCGGGCTACGACCTGGATGTGTCGGAAATATCGGTCGCATCGAGGGAACCCCGGGTGAGTGCGATGGTTCGTTTCCCTCGCGCCGAACTGCTTCCCAGAGAAGACTTTCTTAAAAAGGCAAACCTGTTTCTCTCGATGTAGCAGCCGCGGGAGGTGTCCATCCCCGCGCTCTTGGCGCGGTGCCGGGCTAGCTTAGCCTTCTTCCCGCAATAGAGGAGGGTGTCTTCGTATATCTTTACAAAGCAATGAGTTGCAGAGCTTGTCTGTAACTCTCTTGAATAACATAAACCTAACTTGTTGATAATAGGGGGCTCTGGGCGTTCTCATCTTCCTTGTTTAGTACAAGATCGAATCCCAGGGAGGCGGCTCTCTTTTTCAGATTTTTGGTGACGCGTT
>JAYENI010000089.1:57440-71841 GCA_034722015.1 Pseudomonadota bacterium | reverse complement strand
GGAGCAGTCCGGGGAGCAGCAGAGCGAGGAGCAGACCGGGGAGCAGCAGGAAGACAAGAAGGGTGCCGGGGCATCCTCCGAGGCAACTGACGAGGAGTCGGGCGACGAGGAAGAGCGGGAGGACGAGGACTCATCCGCAGGTACGGAGACGCAGAAGGACTCAAAGGATGAGAGTCAGGGAGAGGAACAGGAGTCTGGCAAGGAGAAGAAAGAGACCGAAAGCGAGGCCGGGGAGGGTGATCCCGAGAAGCGACGCGAACAGGAGTCTGCTGGTGAGCAGGAAAGGGATCAGGCCGAGTCGGAAGGCGAGGATACCGAAAAGGATCCACAGAAAGACAGTGACGAGCAAGGTGAGCAATCCGACTCTGGGGACGAGCAGGATGACTTGAGCGAGGCCGACAGCGGCGAGAAGGAGCGGGAAGATGACGCCGGGGAGGAGAGTTGGTCGAAGGAAGGCGAATCCTCCGGACTTGACGAAGATCAAGTTTCGCGTCGCGACGACCCGGTACATTCGGACGATGACGAATCCGGGGGCGACGAATCGCACTCCGGGGAGCGCGGGCGGGACGATCGCGAAGGACCCGGTGAACAGTATTCCAGCCCGGTGGCGGAGTTTGACCAGCTGGGCAAGGAGACCGACGGCGAATTAACGGGCAGCATGCCGGGCCCGGGCGATGAAGCAGGGGCACCGGACCAGCTGATACTCCTGATGGACTATTGGCTTGATCAGATCGAGGGTGACGCCTCGGCGTTGCTCCGCAATCAATTCTGGCTGGATGAACAGAAGGCGAAGCGGAGATACGGCGCGCCTTTGGTGGAGACGAGACCATGGTAAATGAAGTCATCACGCAACCGATATTCCACGACGCTCGCGGTAAAGTACGCACATTCTGCATCCTGTGCATCCTGGCGAGCTTGTTCGGTAGCCTGGCGCAGGCCGCGCAGCGCACGGTAACCGATCGCTGGGTGGTTCCGGGCACGGAGAGGATGCGGTCAGGGTACTTTCCGGGGACCTTCAGCACCGTATCCCGCGACGTACGCCGTAACGGAAACCCGACACAAATGGGAATCCACGCCACACCGGTATCCCACCCCGGCTACCGGCCCGGCTACCCGGCGCAACTTGCTTCCGGGGGTCAGACTGTGGGGTCCGGGCCCAGGGTGGAGCAGGAACTCGCAGATTCCACAGCGTACATACATCAAGCCCTTGTCTATACCGTCAGGGTAGTCAGCGACCAGAATCTGAAAACGCTGAAGCCCATCGTGTCCCATACCGGCGGAATCGTCTGGGAAAAGCTCGAAGGTCCCCTGACCAGCATGCGTATCCGCAATGGCAAGTCCGAAATCATCAACGAGTACCGCTATGTCCTGACGCCGATAGCGAGCGGCGCCGTCACGGTGGAACCCATCCGGTTTACCGGCACACTCGCTGCTGCGGGCAGATGGCCTGGTGCCCGGCAGGGCCAGCCCGGCGCCCGTTTCGACGTGACCTCAGGAAACGCGCTGGAACTGAACGTCCTGCCCGCCGAGCCGGGAGTGGTACCGTGGCTACCGCTTCGCGGACTGAAACTCGAGGGTAAGATCGAAGATGAGGCGTCCGTCGCCGAGGGCAAGCCGCTCAACCTGCTCCTCAAACTCAAGGCGGTAGGCGCGCCGGGTAGCCGCCTTCCGTCGCTCGAACATCTGCTTCAGGGACAGGGATACGAAGTCTATCGTGAGTCGGTGTCCACGGAGCAATCGTTGGTCAATGAGGGGCAAACACTGATAGGCGTCAGATCAGAGAACTACACGCTGGTTCCAAACCAGGCAGGCGGGATGCAACTGCCGGAGATACGGATCGGATGGTTCAACGTGGATACCGGGCTGAAGGAGGAGTCTGTACTCCCGGTCACCCGCATGGTCGCGCTGGGAACTGGTGGCGTGAGGGGTGTCTCTGGTGGTTCCCTGCCACCTGTCTGGATTCCTTTCCTGATCATTCTGGTTGGGAGCATCCTGTACTGGGTGTCACTGGCTCTCAGGGGATCCAGGTTCGGACAGCGTGTCTACCAGGGGATTGCTTCGCCCGTACGACGCGTTTCTGCAAGGGCTGTGACCGTCTTTCGCGCGGTATCGGACAAACTGCGTCCGCGACGCCTCATGCACAACGTGCAGCGTCGTCTCGTCGTGCTGGTACCCAAGCCACTCCGCCTGTGGTATTGCCTGAGATGCATCGACGATGAGACCGATCCTGCTGAATGGTGTCAGGCGTTCCGGTTCATCGCCAGCAAGCATGTCGGCATTTCCGACCAGCTGACCTCACACGGTCTGATGCAGTGCGTCATCGACAACCATCCCGGCGCCCACGCCAGCGCAATCTGGCAACTCACGCACCAACTCGAAGGCGCGATGTATGGTGAGGAGCCGCTTGATTTCGAGCAGTGGAAGGTTGATTTCAAGCGCGAACTGCGGCCGATGCGATTCCTGAAACTGGAAGGCCGGCGTACTGCCCCCAAAGGCCTGCCCGCGTTGAATCCCGGTGTCCTTGCACGGGGTGGTTAACTGAGTTGGCGGCAGGCTCTCCTGTGCCTGCCCATGCGCGGTTCGCCCGTTTCGCCGAGTCTACTGGTGTATCAGTTCGTGAACCTCTGTCCGGGTTTTGCGGGCGCTACGGTATATCAGTTGACGCGGATTCGTTTCCCTGCCCCGGAGCCGGTGTCGGATCCGGCAGGCCTTCTGCCATGAGCGGCCCCAGCGTCGAAAGTAGTGATTTGAAGACGAGCGGATTCCGATCTTCCTCGCCCGAAAGCAGTGATTTCATATGCTCCCTTTCCGTGGGCATGGAAAAGCAGGCGGGACAATTTTCGGTGATCACCGGCAGTTTGTTTTCGGCCGCGAATGCGGCGGTCTGACGCTCCCTGACGTACACCAGTGGTCGAATGACCCGCAGGTCCCCGGCGTCGATGCGGTAGTGCGCCTTCATCGTCTTCAGTCTGCCGCCATGGAATGCCGACATGAGAAAGCTCTCGGCAAGGTCGTCAAGGTGTTGTGCCAATGCGATGACGTTGTATTCGTGACGGCGCGCGGTGTCGTACATCAGTCCGCGTTTCATTCGTGCGCAAAATGCACAGTACGAATCCTTCTCCATATGGGCCTGGGCGATGTCCAGAATCGGTTCCCGACGGTAGTAGTGCTCGATCCCCAGACTATCGGTATAGGGAATCAGGGCTGACGGATCAAAGGATCCGCTCATCGGGTCGATGGTGACAATGGCGAAATCGAACCGGATCGGCGCACGCAACTGAAAGTGCCTGAGTAGATGCAGCAGGGTCAGCGAGTCCTTTCCGCCTGACAGTCCGAGAAGTATCCGGTCCCGGTCCCGGATCATCGAGAAATCGGCGATGGCCCTGCCGCTCAGGCGAGCCAGTTTGCGCGGAATTTTCACCCAGCCGGACATCCCGGCAAGATAATCGCACGGATGTCGCCAGCGCAAGTCGCACCGGTGAAGGGCGCCGGAGACACGCAGATAAAAAAACCCCGGCACGTCCTGTGTCGGGGTGACGCCTTCATCGCGAAGGCAATAGAAACGTCGAGTCCATAAGTGCTCGCGGGACACATCCATGTGCCCCGCGGGCGACATCCCTGTCCGGCAAGAGGCAGGTGTCCTTTCCTGCCGCTACGCCGATCGGGTCGTGGTGCCGACCGTCCCTGGCCGGCGCGACCCGGGTCCTTGCCCGATGTATCCCAACCATGATTCCTCGGCCGGCGTGCATCGGGTGTTCCCTGTGCCGTCATTCCCTGACGACATGAACATTGTGCTGGAACGCAGCCGGATCGAGTATCGGGGTAACGCTGCGCGGCATGTAGGCGGAAAAGGTCGGCTGTTGTAGGATATTTCCGAGTGCTGTCCTGTTACGTGTGCTTGCGTCACACTTCTGGTTCGGTTGCGCACGCCGTTCGCCCATTCGGGTGGGGCGGGCGCCGCAGTCGGTGAGTCAAGTCCGGGGTTCCAATGATCGCGCTTCTCCAGCGGGTGCTCAGCGCCCACGTCGTTACCAGGGGTGAAACCATCGCGAGAATCGGTGAAGGTTTGCTGGTTTTTCTCGGCGTTGAACGGTTTGACGCCGATCGCCATGCCGACCGGATGCTGGAGCGTGTGTTGGGATATCGCATCTTCGCAGACCGCGAGGGACGCATGAATCTCAGTGTGACCGACGTCGGCGGTGGCCTGGTGCTGGTTCCACAGTTCACCCTGGCGGCGGACACAGGGCGGGGTATGCGGCCCAGCTTTTCGACGGCGGCCGAACCGGCTGAGGGCAGAAGGCTGTTCGAATACCTTGTCGATCGGGCCGGTATGCAGCACGCCAGGGTTGAGGCGGGCCGCTTCGGAGCCGACATGCAGGTCCATCTTGTCAATGACGGACCGGTGACCTTCCGGTTGCGGGTGGCGCCGGAGGGGGGGCGAGTATCAGCGTCCTGAATCTGCGTACGGGCAGTCGGGCCTCGGCAACGATCGGAGAAGGTGCGCCTCACCCGGGGGTAAACCGATCGGGATCGAAGTGCTAAAATCTGGCGTTTCGGCAGGGAGCGGCGTTCCAGTTGCTGCGCGAATCTGTCTGCAACCGGTTGGTGAACAGTGTGTGTACAGGAGTCCTCGATGAACCAGAATGAGCGCGTCGCCAGGATTACGCGCAACACACTCGAGACCAAAATCGAGGTGACTGCAAACCTGGATGGCTCGGGTAACGCGAAATTCGAAATCGGAGTGCCTTTTCTTGAACACATGCTGGATCAGGTGAGTCGCCACGGTCTTGTGGACCTCGAAATCACGGCTGACGGTGACCTCCACATCGACGCGCACCATACGATTGAGGACGTCGGTATTTCGCTGGGGCAGGCGTTTTCCGAGGCGCTTGGTGACAAAAAGGGCATCCATCGCTACGGCCATGCCTTTGTCCCTCTCGACGAGGCACTGTCACGGGTGGTGATCGATTTCTCGGGGCGCCCCGGGCTGGAGTACCATGTCGAGTACCCTCGAGCGCGTATCGGCGAGTTTGATGTCGATCTGATTCACGAGTTTTTTCAGGGGTTTTCGAATCATGCCCGTGCGACCCTGCACATCGACTGTTTACGCGGCCGGAATGCGCACCACATCGCGGAGACTATATTCAAGGCCTTTGGACGTGCTGTGCGAATGGCCGTTGAACCCGACGAGCGAATGCAGAACCGGCTGCCAAGTACAAAGGGCAGTCTGTGACACACGGCGCCCCCAACATCCCTGACGCCTCATCACACGCCGGCAAGGAAGCATGAGCACCACGATCGCGATAATCGACTACGGTATGGGGAACCTGCGCTCCGTCACCAAGGCGCTGGAGCATGTGGCGCCTGCCGGCACGCGCGTCACGGTGACGGCGGATCCGGATGTCGTTCGCAAGGCGGATCGCGTGGTGTTTCCGGGGCAGGGAGCGGCGCGCGATTGCATGGGAGCCCTGGATGCGGCCGGCCTGACGGACGCGATCAGGGAAACATCCGCAAACAAGCCATTTCTTGGCGTATGCATGGGCATGCAGGTGCTGGTCGATCACAGCGACGAGAATGGTGGAACGCCGTGCATCGGCGTGTTCCCGGGAGAGGTGCATTATTTTGGCGATGATATCGGGGACTCGCCCGACGGAGTGCGACTCAAGATACCGCACATGGGGTGGAATACGATCCGCCAAGTTGGAGAGCACCCGTTGTGGCGCGGGGTCGAGCAGGACAGCTATTTTTATTTCGTGCATAGCTATCACGTCGTCCCGGGCAGCCCGGATCTCGTAGCCGGCGTTACCGATTACGGGATTCAGTTCACTTCCGTAATAGCCCGGGACAATATTTTTGCAATGCAGTGCCACCCGGAAAAGAGCGCTCATAGCGGACTGAAGCTGCTCGAGAACTTTACCCGGTGGAACGGGCAATGAATTATTTACCCCTACCTTTCGCGGAGCTCTGGACATGTTGTTGATACCGGCAATCGATCTCAAGGACGGAAAGTGTGTGAGGCTGAGACGCGGGAACATGGATGACGTGACTGTCTTCTCCGATGATCCCGTGGAGGTGGCGGCTAAGTGGGTCGGGGCCGGCGCAAGGCGTCTGCACATCGTTGATCTCGACGGCGCGGCGGCCGGTGCGCCGGCCAACGCCGGGGTTATCCACGAAATCGCGTCGAATCACCCGGAACTGCCGATCCAGGTGGGTGGCGGCATCAGGGACGAAGATACCGTGCAGGCTTACCTGGAAGCCGGGGTGCAGTACACGATCATTGGAACGCGGGCGGTGAGCGCGCCGCATTTCGTCAACGATCTCTGCATGGAATTTCCGGGGCACATCATTGTTGGCCTGGACGCGAGGAACGGAAAAGTGGCTATCGATGGATGGTCCAAACTCTCCCACCATGATGTGATCGACCTGGCCATGCATTTCGAGCACGACGGTGTCGCGGCAATCGTCTACACGGACATCAACAGGGACGGCATGATGCAGGGTGTGAACGTGGAGGCAACCGCGGAACTCGCGAGCCAGCTCAGGATCCCGGTCATCGCCTCGGGTGGCGTCACCCGTATGGACGATATCCTCGCCCTGATGGACAGGGAGGAGGACGGCATCGAGGGGGCGATCATCGGACGCGCCCTCTACGAGGGAACGATCGACCTGGCGAAGGCGCAGGAAGTGGCCGATGGACGGGGTGACTGAGGGAACGACCCGCGGGGTCGGTGCACGCGGTAACATGCCGGAGAGTGTCTGAGTCATGACAATAGCCAAGCGAATCATTCCCTGTCTCGATGTCGACGCCGGGCGTGTGGTCAAGGGCGTGCGCTTCGTGGATATCGTTGATGCCGGAGACCCGGTCCAGGTGGCTGAACGATACGACAGGGAAGGCGCCGACGAGATTACGTTCCTGGATATCACCGCCAGTTCGGACGACCGCGACACGATCGTGCATGTGGTGGAGGAGGTCGCCTGCGAGGTCTTCATCCCGTTGACAGTGGGTGGGGGAATCCGCAAGGTTGAGGACATTCGACTCATGTTGACCGCGGGCGCGGACAAGGTCGCAATCAATACCGCAGCCGTTTTCAACCCCGATTTCGTACAGCAGTCAGCCGACAAGGTAGGTTCCCAGTGCATCGTCGTGGCGATCGATGCCAAGCAGGTGGAATCCGATCCACCGAGATGGGAGATATTCACCCATGGAGGCCGCAAGCCTACCGGCCTGGACGCCGTGGAATGGGCCGGGAAAATGGAGCGGCTGGGAGCAGGGGAGATCCTGCTGACGAGCATGGACCGCGATGGTACCAGGGTCGGCTTCGATCTGGCGTTGACCCGCGCTATCAGCAGTGCGCTTCGCATCCCGGTGATCGCTTCAGGTGGTGTAGGCAACCTGCAACACCTGGTCGACGGTGTGACCGAAGGAGAAGCGGATGCCGTCCTTGCCGCGAGCATTTTCCACTTCGGCGAGTATTCCATTCAGCAGGCCAAGGAGTACATGGCGGCGCGTGGCGTGCAGGTGCGTCTGTAACGCGGGAATCCCGGTGAGGCCTTGTGCCGGGCCTCATGTGATAAACTACCCGATTAAAGGTTTTAAAGGTCCATTGCGCCGGATGGCAAGGTGGTGCGGCCATTTGCCGGCCTGTCTTGCGCGTTCGTGATTCCTTTCCCGTCCGATTCGACCGGTGTCTGGCGTGTTCCATCGTCGCCTGCGGTAAACGGGGCGGGTTGCAGGGCCACAAGCGACGTTTGGCTACCGGGGGTATGCTCCCGCGTGGTCGATCATCGGTGATGCTGAAGCGGGAAATGAACGACTGCGACGTCCTGGACAGGTTGTCTGAGATTCTGGAGCGGCGGAAATCCGCGGATCCCGGATCGTCGTACGTGGC
Source organism: Pseudomonadota bacterium (assembly GCA_034722015.1). Lineage (GTDB taxonomy): Bacteria > Pseudomonadota > Gammaproteobacteria > JAJDOJ01 > JAJDOJ01 > JAJDOJ01. Next base: position 63,952 of record JAYENI010000089.1, on the reverse strand, counting down.
CGGCCTGTACGCAAAGGGTATGGACGCCATCCTGAAGAAGGTTGGAGAAGAAGCGACCGAGGTGGTGATGGCTGCCAAAGACGGATCCAGCGAGCGGATCGTCAGTGAGATCGCAGATCTCTGGTTCCATTGCCTGGTGCTGCTCGCGCATGAAGACCTGAAAGCACGGCAGGTTCTGTCTGAACTGGAGTCCCGCTTCGGGGTGTCCGGTTTGAAGGAAAAGGCCGGTCGCGTGTCAAGATGAACGGAGGTTGGTGATGGGATTTGGTGGAATCAGTATCTGGCAGCTGCTGATCGTACTGGCGATCGTCGTATTGCTTTTCGGCACCAAGAAACTGCGGAATATCGGCGCGGACCTTGGGACAGCCATCAAGAATTTCAAGGGCTCAATGAGTGAGTCTCAGAAGGACGAGGACGTCGCGGGTAAGGAACCCGGGCAAATCGAAGGTCCGGGGGACGACGTGGTTGACGGCAAGGTCGACTCCCGGGACAAGGACAAGGACAAGGCCTGAGGCGCAGGCCCGGGTCGTCCGGGTCATGAGGGAGAAACCGCTGGATGTTCGACTTCGGCTTCTGGGAAATGATGATCGTGATGGTGGTGGCGCTACTCGTGGTCGGACCCGAGCGGCTGCCTGCTCTGGCGAGCAAGATTGGTGGTTGGGTCGGCAAGGCGAAGCGATTTGCCCGTAGCGTCAAATCGGACATCCGCCGTGAGTTCCACGCCGAGGAGATGCGACAGATGTTGGACAAGCAGCAGGGTGAGATTCAGGAACTCAAGGGCATTCTAAACGATGCCCAGTCGGATCTGCGGTCCGGAATGGAAGATACGACCCACCTTGTCAAGGCCATTGAGGATCAGATCGAGGGAGTAGACGACCCGGATGCCCCGCCGGCACCGGAGAGAGATTCCGCAGAGCGTCGTTCGACCCGCCCCGATGACTCAGAACAGTCAACCGGAAAGTAATGCCGGAGGCAAGGGGGAGACCTTCCTTTCCCACCTCGTTGAGCTTCGTGACCGATTGCTTCGGTCCGTCCTGGCGATTCTTGTCGTTTTCCTGGCGCTTTTCCCGTTTGCCAACCAGATCTACACCTTTCTTTCGGGGCCCCTGACAAGGCACCTCCCCGAAGGCAGCTCGATGATCGCCATCGAGGTGGCCTCCCCGTTTCTGATCCCGTTCAAGTTGACACTGCTGCTCGCCGTCGTCATTGCCGTGCCCTATCTGCTTTATCAGCTCTGGTCCTTTGTGGCGCCGGGATTGTACAGGCACGAAAAGCGTCTGGCCCTGCCGATTGTCGTATCCGGGACCGTGCTGTTCTATCTTGGTATGGTCTTCGCCTACTACGTTGTATTTCCTCTGGTATTCGGTTTTTTCACCAGCGCCGCCCCCGAGGGGGTATCGGTAATGACCGATATCGGGAAATATCTCGATTTCGTCATCGTCGTCTTTCTGGCCTTCGGGATCGCCTTTGAGGTACCGATCGTGACGGTGGTTCTGGTCAGCGTTGGGGCCACCACGCCGGAGGCCCTGTCCGCGAAACGGCCCTACGTCATTGTCGGCGCGTTCGTCGTGGGTATGCTCCTGACGCCCCCTGACATCATTTCGCAGACCCTGCTGGCCCTGCCTGTGTGGCTGCTTTTTGAAATAGGTCTTGTTTTCTCCCGGGGTGTGGTACGCAGAAAATCCGCTCGTCGGGATGCAGAGGCAGATGATGACTACCGGCCGTTGTCCGACGATGAAATGGAGGCCGAACTGGACGCTGCTGAACACGAGGAGAATTCCGGCACGGCGCCGGGCAAACCGGATGGTAAAGGGGACCTTTGAGACAGGCTGCGGGTAGATGCGCGAGGCAGTCGCAGCGAACGGTCCGGTGTTCCCGGGTTTCGTCCGCGACGGACGCGTGACCGGCGAGTGCCGGTTTCCGGGCACTCCATGTCCCACAATCTGCCAAATTTCGGTTTGATGTCATCCCGGGGTGCACTCGGGATGCGGCAATACCTTTTCTTTTCCCGTTCCGGGCAGAAACCGCTTTCTTCGCGACCGCAAATCAGTCATTTGGTCAGGGAATTGCTATGCTCAGTGAGAGCGGTAGCGAGTACAGTCCGCCCTGGCGAAGAGTACGCGGGGCATCTACGGGCCTGCCCGACAGGTCAGGAGACGCAAAGGTATGGAGATTCAACTGACGGATGTGACCCTTCACGTCGACGAAAATCTTGAATCCGGGCGACGTCAGGAACTGGATACGGCGCTTCGGGCCGTGAACGGGGTGGTCAGCGTACACAATCCGGATGCGAAACCCCATCTCATCATGGTGGAATATAACCCGGATTCGACAACCTCAAGGGCGTTGCTTGATTGTGTGCTGGAAAAGGGTGTCCACGCGGAGCTGATCGGGCTCTGATCCCGGGCGCTTACCGATGCTGGACCGGTGCTCGTAGGTTAGCGGTCAAATGGGTTAGCCCGAGGCACGAGCTTCATGGAACGCGGAAATCCATTCCGGGACGATGAAATCCTTTCCAGTCGTGCCGATCTACTGGAAGGCTGGCTCGAAGCACGGCTGAAGGAGCGCCCTCCCTGTCCATCATGGGGGACCCTCGACAGCGAAGGGGCCGGTGCCGCCACCTACCTTTCTATCGCGAGGGACACCGACGTCAGCCTGTACGTTTGACGCAGTGGGGAGCGAAAACAAACGCCTGTGTGCCGGTTGAGCTTTCTGAATTCGGGAGGCTCCCCGGGAGGGGTGGCTGCCGGAGGATTTCGGCAGGACCTGGATACAAGAGACGTGTGGCAACCCAAAGGCGAGAATGCTGGTAAAATTCGTCGCACTATATTGCCGTTAATCCCCGAACATCGTCCATGTCAACGCCCGCCAAACTTCGACGTCGCGTCCTCCTCGTGATCCTGGATGGCTTCGGTCTGAACCCTGGAAAGGCGAACAACGCAGTGGTCGAGGCCCGGACACCGCGTCTCGACGAGTATTTCTCTACACATTCCCACACGACGCTTGAGGCGTCGGGGTCCGCTGTGGGACTTCCCTCGGGCCAGATGGGAAATTCCGAGGTGGGGCATATCACGCTCGGGTGCGGTTGTATCCTTCGGCAGGATCTGGTGAGGATTGATCAGGCCATATACGACGGCAGTTTCTTCGAGAATCCGACATTTAGATATGCAGTAAAGAAGGCCCGGGACTCCAAGCGTGCCCTGCAGCTCATCGGGCTGGTCTCGGACGGCGGAGTCCATTCGCATATCAACCACCTCCTGGCCATCATCCGCCTGTGCAAGATGCAGGGGGTCAGCCCGCTGGTGCACATAATCACGGACGGGCGGGACACGGGTCCACGGGTCGCCAGACAGTATCTGCCGGTCCTTGAAGATGCCCTGTCCGAGGCGGGTGGAGGCATCGCGACCGTTATGGGTCGATACTATGCCATGGACCGGGACAAGCGGTGGCATCGCACACAAAAGGCCTGGGAAGCGCTGGTGCAGCTGAAAGGCGAACGGGCGGCGTCTGCCCGAAACGCAATCGAGTCAGCCTATGCTGCGGGAAAAGGAGATGAATTCATTCTGCCCACGGTACTCCCCACGGCCGAGCCGATCGATACCGACGATTGTGTCCTGTTCTTCAATTTTCGTAATGATCGGCCCCGTCAGCTCGTCAAGGCGCTGAGTGTCCGGGATTTTGATAACTTCGAGCGCGGTGATTTTCATCCCGTCAACGTCGTAACGATGACAGAATACGACGCCGAATATCCCTGCCCGATAGCATTTCTTCCAGAGCGGCCCAGCGTCAATCTGGGCCAGATCGTGAGCGAAGCGGGACTACGCCAGTTTCACTGCGCGGAGACCGAGAAGTATCCGCATGTCACCTTCTTTCTCAATGGGGGCCGGGAAACGCCGTACGAGGGTGAGGACAGGACCATGGTGCCGTCTCCAAAAGTTGCGACCTACGACCTGGAGCCGGAGATGAGTGCGGCGAAGGTCGCGGACAACGTGATCGAGGCGTTGCATAACCCGGATTATGCCCTCGTGGTCGTAAACTTCGCCAACGGTGACATGGTTGGGCATACGGCTGTTCGTGATGCAGTGATCAAGGCAGTAGAGGTGCTCGATACCGAGGTAGGCAGGGTTCTCGATGCGGCCGTGGCAAATGACGTGTCAGTGCTGCTGACGGCGGACCATGGCAATTGTGACGAGATGGTTGATGCACTCACCGGGGAGCCGCATACGCAGCACACCCTGTATCCCGTACCGTGTCTCATCATCGACAAGGCCTGCTGGCGGCTATCGACCGGTGCGGGCATCAGTTCCGTGACCCCAACGATTCTGCAGTTCATGGGACTACCCCAACCCCCGGAAATGACAGCCAGATCTCTCCTGCTCGAAAAGCTGTGGAGATGACAGGCGGAAAGACTCGCACTATGAACTTCGGGTCGAAAACTGGATGATATCCTCCCCGGCGTACGCTCGTGGCGTGCCCAGGCTGATCGAGCCAGAACCGTACAATTCCATTTTGGCCCCTGTGATGTGCAGTTCGGTCTCGTCTTCCAGGATGATATAGGTCCCGTTTCTGCTGTGGTCCTCTATCTGGTAGCGACCGCCTCGAAAGCTGATGGTCGCGTGCTTTCTTGATGAGAATTCGGTCTGGATTCTCAGATCGCAACCTCGATCTCGGCCCAGGGTTACGGTGACGCCGGACGGTTCGAGTACACCGGACATTTCCAGATAACTGAGGTACAGATACAGGATTTCCGCGGAAGCGTCGAAGGTCTGCATGCGGCGGTCGACGACCCGTCTCCGATTGGCCTTCACAAGGACTTCATTGCTGTCGTAGAAAGGATATCTGGGCGCCAGACCGAACTTGCGACGCTCGGAGCCGCGGCGTTCGCCAAAGATTTTCTCGCCAAGCTTGGATATCTTGTTTCCCATGGCCTTTGGTCGTGTTCGTTGGATTGCGGGAATCTAGCGCTTCTGTTGCTGGCCCTGAAGACCCCGGGTGCGGTTGGGGAGGTCGACACCCCACTATCTAGTATGGTTCAGAGTGGAACGGGTTTCATGGGAGGCGGTTGTCGAAACCGCGCCGCCCGGCGATGGCCCGCTCAATTTCGGGGCTAGGTTGAACCAAATCCGCCATTAGCACTCTTATGTCCAGAGTGCTAAAATCAGTACTGGCTAATGTGTGACTCATGAAACGGGGATAATGTAGCGAAATGACCAAGGCGCTTGTTCAGGCACAATCGACCCTTCTGGCTCCCGTAGGGAACCTGGATGCCTATATTGTAGCCGCGAACCGGCTACCGGTACTCTCAGCCGAGGAGGAACGGGCGCTGGGGATCCGGTATCGGGACCACAATGACCTGGATGCGGCTCGAACGCTCGTCACGCACCACCTGCGCTTCGTCGTCCACGTGGCGCGCGGCTATGCCGGGTACGGCCTGGCGCTGGCTGATCTGATTCAGGAGGGTAACGTCGGCCTGATGAAGGCCGTCAAGCGATTCAATCCCGACCTGAACGTTCGTCTTGTGTCTTTCGCAGTCCACTGGATTCGCGCGGAAATCCACGAATTTGTCCTGCGAAACTGGCGAATCGTCAAGGTGGCCACTACCAAGGCGCAGCGCAAGCTCTTCTTCAACCTGCGGAGTCGTAAAAAGCGGCTCGGCTGGCTGAATCGCGAGGAGGTAGATGCCGTTGCGAGCGATCTCGGTGTCAGTGCCGGCGAGGTCATGGAGATGGAACGGCGTCTGGGGGGACGAGATGTCTCCTATGACCCGGAGCCTGGGGAGGAGCGTGAATCGAGCCTGGCGCCGGCCAGTTACATTGAGGACCAGCGTTACGATCCCGGTGAGGTGTACGAAAACGCGGACCTGCTGGCATATCAGGAGCGGAGGTTGCGGGAGTCGCTGGATACGCTCGACGAGCGAAGTCGCGACATACTCGCCAGACGCTGGCTTGGTGAGAAGAAAGAGACACTTGAGTCCCTTGCGAAACGCTATTCGGTCTCGGCTGAGCGAATCCGTCAACTGGAAAAGGCGGCGATCGGGAAGCTCAGGGTTGATCTGGCCACGTAGCGGCAGCCGGGACAGTGTCGGCTTCGACATTCCTCGCTATCGCAGCAATCCGCAGGAAGAATGCAAAGGGGGCTCCATACGGAGCCCTCTCTGTTATTTAGAGCCGTATCGATGGGAGCCGGCAGAATCCACCCAAATCCGCGGTTTGAGCGCCAATCCACGAGCGCTCGCCCGGGGCTTGGCGAATCCGCACTAGCGCGGGCGGTTCTGTATTTTCTCCCATAGCGGATCCAGTTCGAAATCGCTCATGCGGCGACTGGAAATCTTGCGCCGATCTTCTCCGACTCGGTGCCCCTGTTCGTCCCGAAACGGAAATTTCGGTGTTGGTCCAGGCTGACGCCTGTCCGGGTACTTCCTTCGGTCCATGGCTACTACCCTGCTGCTTCCCTGAACGTATGATTCGGTCACTCGATGTCTGTCGTGACTCCTGGGCCTGGCCGCTTGAGAC
>JAYENI010000089.1:35526-57340 GCA_034722015.1 Pseudomonadota bacterium | reverse complement strand
TAGTTGGTCCGTGAGCCACCGAGTCTGGCAAAAGGATACATGAGGCGCAGTTTTTCGAGTGCTTTTGCTGCCTCGACTCTGCTGGAATAATCCTTGCTCAAACGAATCCAGTGATCCTCGGAGCGGTTCATTACGAAAAAGCGCGCTTCCGGATGTTCGATGGTAGGTGTATTTTGCATGTCGATCCTCCTGTTTTTCAGACGATTGTTTTGGGATCCCGCATTGATCAATGATAGCCAATGCATCGTATGCCGCTGGCGACGGACAGCAGGCAGCGGTGTCACGAGAACATACCGGTTCGAGGCGCTGAATTCTGTGAAGAGATTCCGTTCTCCGGTTGACAGGCCCGTGGTTACGGAATTTGTGGGAGCCCGTACTCACCCGGGTCGTATCGCCGGCAGGTTTGGCGCAGCGTCTGCGTATGATTCGCCCTGGTTTCCCCCGTTGCAGCGAGGTGCCGCGCAGTACGACCTCGTGCAACCGCCAGGACACCTGCAAGACCGCGAGCAGAAAAGGATTGCCGACCGTGTCTGGCCGGCGTGAACGGGCTCTGCTGTCCGTTGCTGTTCTGATCCCGGTGATCACTAGCGGGTTGCACGCGACGATGTCTTCTGCCAGGGACTCGATCCGGGTCCCTGGCATGGAAACAGAATTTCACAGACAGCGCGGCGAACTCCGGCGAGAGCAACGCATTTACCGCCAGGACCATGCCCCGCCGGCTTCGCCTGCCGACGCGCGTGATCTGGAATCCCGGCTGTCGCGCCAGCGCGACAGGCAGCGACAACTGCAGCAGCAGCTGCGCCAGACACCCCCCCGCGCTGCCGGGAACAAAAGCCCTGGTCGCGGACCGGGTAGTGCCCAGGGGCGGCAGTCGCGGTCGATGCAGGACCGCCAGCGTCTCTATCTAAAGCTGCAGCGCCGAAGCTGGAGACGCCCATGAATTCGGGTGGGTCTCTTCGGGCCCTTGCCGCGGCGCTCCCGCCGTATCTTCGAAATTCCGTATCCAGTTGATTTTATTTAATATAAATTGCTTCACTCACAGAGTTGGCAACAAATCTCTCCTACACCATGAACTTTAGTGAAAAAGCAAAAACTTATATACAAATTGGCGATCAGCATTTGCTGGTCAGGAGTTAACCATGTTTGCACTTGACGATTTGACCTTGTTTGGGACAACTGCCGCGTTGGCGGTCGCGCTATTTGTCGTAAGGCTCTACAGCAAGGGAGGGTACGACGCGGTTTGCGCCCATTCCGGGACCCCATGCAGTTGATGACGATTGCCAACAGACCCGGCCCCGGATCTAAAGGGCCGGGGCCGGGAGCCAGGCGAGGCAGCCCGCCATGGCGGTGTCTGTCGTCGCACCCTGTCGAGCGACCATCCCGGCTGCGGAATCCAGTTTCGGTTTCCTCGCCGGGATCGGAAGTTACCGCGAACCACTGATGCCGGTCTGTATCTTCACACTGTTTTTGCATCTTCCAACGACTCCCGGAAACGGGGTGATCATGGTATCTTAGCCGCCCTTGAGGGGTCGCGGATGAGTGCGCCAGGGGGCATCAGGCCTGCCCAAGCGGTTTAAGGCACTTCCTCCCGTCTGGCCTATACCTTAATGAAACGGTCGGTGGCTCCTGCAAGTATAGGATTAACCTGATCAGGGGCAATCGGTGCGATGGAACAGTTTTTTGAATTCGTAGGGAATCACACGGCCCTTTTCGCGCTTCTCGGTCTGGTGCTGGCCATGGTGGCCTGGACCGAATTCCGCAGATTTACCTCCGGGTTCAAGGATATTTCCCCCCAGGAGGCCGTGCTGCTGATCAATCACGACAACGCCCTGATGCTGGACGTCAGGGAAGACTCGGAGCGCGTGCAGGGCAGCATACAGAATTCACGTCACATTCCCCTGAGTACGCTGAAACAGCGGGTCGGAGAACTGGCCAAGTTCTCGGACAGGCCCGTCGTCACCTACTGCCGAACGGGCTCACGGTCACGCTCCGCAGGCAATATTCTGTTGAAGAACGATTTCAAGAACGTGTCGAATCTGCGTGGCGGGATCGTGGCGTGGGACAACGCCAATCTGCCCAAAGTCGCCAAATAAGCGAAAACTGGCAGCACTGCTTGCGCGTTGACTCGTTTCAGCCGGGGGTTGCCCGAGGTGCGTGCGTTCCGCGGCGGGAATGGCGTTCAGAAGGCAGGAACTGGCGCTGCTTTCCGGCTCATGCCGACACATGATCATCCAATAACCGACAATGCGGGAAACGAAACATGAGCGAAGCACCGTCCCAGGATACTCCCCAGCAGATATTCGAGATTCAAAAGCTGTACCTGAAAGATGTCTCTTTCGAGTCGCCAGGTGTCCCTGAAGTTTTTACAGGGGAATGGAAGCCGGAGACCAATGTTCAGTTGGGGACGGAAACCAGAAAGCTCCAGAATGACGTCCACGAGGTGTCGCTGAACATCACCGTCACCACGACCATGGAGAAAAACACCGCCTATCTCGTGGAGCTGAAACAGGCAGGCGTGTTTACGCTGCGCGGGTTCAACGACGCGCAGCTTGGTCATATGCTCGGTAGTTACTGTCCGAACATCCTGTTCCCCTTTGCGCGTGAAGCGATAGCGGATCTCATCTCGAAAGGCGGTTTCCCGGGCTTTCTCCTGGCACCCGTCAATTTCGACGCCTTGTACTCGCAGCACCTGCAGCAGGCTGCAAGCCAGGACAGCACGCCCGACGCCTCGCCCACGGCACACTGAAGGCGGTCTGGATCGTGTCCGCGAGTAGTTTGAAGGAACCTCTGGGAGACGTTCATGGCAATGCATGATCGTCGCACCTGCGCCGTCCTCGGGGCGGGTTCCTGGGGAACGGCGCTCGCAATGCGCCTGGCGCTGAACGATCACGAGACCCGGTTATGGGGCAGATCCACTGCGTCCCTCGATGTGATCCAGTTGAGCCGGGAAAATTCACGTTATCTGCCCGGTATCCACCTGCCGGACAATCTGCTCGTCACCGGTGACCTTTCCTTTGCGCTCGATGGTGTGGACGCAATCGTGATCGCCGTGCCGACATCCGCGTTCCGGGATATGCTGGAGGCCACGAATCGGGTGCTGGCGGGGGTTCGGCTCCCGGACATCGTGTGGGCAACCAAGGGTATAGAGCGGGGTAGCGGTCACTGGTTACATGAGGTGGTCGCCCAGGAGATGGGCCCCAATGCGCCCTGCGCCATACTGTCGGGACCGTCATTCGCGCGCGAGGTGGCGATCGGTCTTCCCACGGCGGTGACGGTCGCGTCCGATGCTGCTGCCACCGGCCGGAAAATTGCCGCACTGTTTCACGCGGAAACGTTCAGGGTCTACACAAGCTCAGACGTACTGGGTGTGGAGCTTGGCGGGGCCGTCAAGAATGTGCTCGCTATCGCCACCGGTATCTCCGACGGCCTTGGGTTTGGCGCCAATGCCCGGGCCGCCCTGATAACCCGGGGGCTGCACGAAATCATGGTGCTGGGAGAGAAGTTGGGGGCTAGACTCGGGACCCTCATGGGGTTGTCCGGAATGGGAGACCTTGTCCTCACGTGCACCGACGACCAGTCTCGAAATCGCCGTTTCGGCCTTGCCCTCGGCCGGGGGCAGGCCGCCGATGAGGCCTCAAGGGAGATTGGCCAGGCGATAGAAGGGCGAGAGACGGCGGATGTTCTCATGCGCATCGCCGACAGCGTGGGGGTCGAACTTCCGATTTGCCAGCAAGTGCACCTGATCCTTGCGGAGCAACGCGATCCGGCCGCGGCGGTTGCGGATCTCTTGCGAAGAAGTGTCAAGGAGGAGAACGTCTGGCAGCCTACCGGTTCTTCCTGAGCAGCGGGATCGGGAACGTTGTGCCGCCGGTTCCGGCTGGAACGTTTGGCTCAATTCGTGTCACCTATCCTCGTGTTATCCGCATGCGTCTCGTGGTTACCCGAAAACCCGTGCTGCCGCCACGCCTCGTAGACGACGATCGCAACGGCGTTGGAGAGGTTCAGGCTTCTGCTGTTTGGCACCATGGGGATGCGAAGGGTATGGGCCGGCCCTGCATCCTCGATGACAACCTGAGGCAGGCCGCGGGTTTCCGGCCCGAAGATCAGGGCGTCGCCTTTGCGATAACGCAGATCGTGATATGCACGGGATCCGCGGGTGGAAAATGTGAGCGCGCGGCCGGGATTCACCGTCGCGAAGAAATCGGCCAGTGACCGGTGTTCCCTGACGCGGGCCCACTCCCGGTAGTCCAGTCCGGCTCGTCGCAGGCGGCGGTCGTCGAGATCGAATCCGAGCGGCTGGATCAGGTGAAGTGCCGCGCCCGTGTTCGCGCAAAGACGCATGATGTTCCCCGTATTGGGCGGAATCTCGGGCTCATAGAGGACGACGTGAAACATGGGAGATGACAAGGAAAATTTTTCCGCTCTGGCGGTGGATTTCTGCGGTCTGCGTCTGTCCACGCCGATCGTGTTGCTTTCGGGGTGTGTAGGCTTCGGGGAAGAATATACGCGGGTAGACGGTTTTTCCAACGAGGAAGTCGGGGCAGTGTGTCTCAAGGGCACCACCGGTGAGGCTCGTCTCGGTAACCCGCCCCATCGGGTCTGTGAGACCCCCGCGGGGATGCTGAACGCGATCGGGCTGCAGAATCCCGGGGTCGATTATGTCGTCGACACCATCCTGCCAGAGCTGGATTTTACCGAAACCCGCTACATTGCCAACGTTTCGGGGTCAACCGTCGAGGAGTACCGCCGTGTCACCCGGCGGTTCGACGCGTCGCCGATCGACGCCGTCGAGATCAATATTTCCTGTCCAAACGTCAAGGAAGGGGGCGTTGCGTTCGGCAACGATCCCGAGATGTCCGCGCGTGTAGTCGAGGCCTGCCGCGAGGCGACGGAGAAGCCGCTGATCGTCAAGCTATCCCCCAATCAGACCGACATCCAGGACAATACGCGCCGGTGTATCGATGCCGGTGCCGACGCGTTCTCCGTCATCAACACCCTGATGGGCATGTCCATCGACATCGCGACGCGGCGACCGGTCATCGGCAACAATCAGGGTGGACTTTCGGGGCCCGCGATCAAGCCGATCGCGCTGTACAAGGTGCACCAGGTCTATCAGGTCACGCGGGGCCACGGGATTCCCATCATTGGGCAGGGGGGTATCGTGAACGCCGAGGATGCGCTGGAGTTCATTATTGCCGGTGCAGACGCCGTGGGGATCGGAACGGCCCTTTTTTACGACCCCCTGATCTGTGCTGAAATCAATCGTGGAATCGCGGACTACCTCCTCGAAAAGGGACTGAGCGGCGTAGTCGAGCTCAGGGGCACTCTCGAACTTCACGGATGTGACGGGGCCTGCGGCTGAAACCGGCGCGCAAAGCGCGGAGCCCACCACCCGGCCTTATCCCGGTTCTCGATTCAGTTCTGTCGGGGTGGTTTCCACTTCGTTTTCGCTGTCGCCATGACCCCCATTTGAAGTGCCGTTTAGATTCAGCTCCTTAATTTTCCGGGTAAGCGTATTGCGTCCCCAGCCAAGCAGGCGGGCGGCGTCCTGGCGTCGTCCACCCGTGTGTTCGAGGGCGGATTCGATGAGAACCCGTTCGACATCGGGGATGGCGCGGGAGGCAATGCCGGATTCGCCGGCCTCCAGACGTTCGTTCGCCCAGCGGGCCATCGACGCCTGCCAGCCACCGGCATTGTCCGCGGTCGAGGATCGAAGCTCGGGCGGCAGATCCTCCAGGTGAATATCGTTACCCGCCGCCATCACGGTCAACCAGCGGCAGGTGTTCTGCAGTTGCCGAACATTGCCGGGCCAGGGGAGTTTCGAGAGATATTCGGTAACTTCGGGGCTGGGTGTCTTGGGTTCTTCCTGGAGTTCGGCCGCCGCGCGGGACAGGAAGAACCGAAGCAGTTCCGGGATGTCCATTCGACGGTCACGCAGCGCCGGGACGTGAATGCGAATGACGTTGAGCCGATGCAGCAGGTCTTCCCGGAAAAGTCCTTCCGAGACCCGTGCCTCGAGGTCCTGATGGGTTGCCGCGATGATCCTGACGTTACCCTTGATCGGGACATGGCCGCCCACGCGATAGAACTCGCCGTCGGCCAGTACCCGCAACAGTCGCGTCTGGAGTTCGGCGGGCATGTCGCCAATCTCGTCCAGAAACAGGGTGCCGCCGTTGGCCTGCTCGAATCTCCCGCGGCGCAGTCCCTGCGCGCCGGTAAAGGCCCCTTTTTCGTGACCGAAGAGTTCGGATTCCAGCAGATCCCGGGGAATCGCGGCGGTGTTCAACGCGATGAAGGGTTTGGCGGCGCGTGGGCTGTGACGATGCAGCGCCTGTGCCACCAGTTCCTTGCCGGTACCGGACTCACCGGTGATCAGTACCGTGATGTTCGATCGCGAAAGCCGCCCGATGGCGCGGAAGACCTCCTGCATGGAGGGCGCCTCTCCGATAATCGTCGTGGCCGGTTCATCATCCGGAGACTGCGCCTCGAACTCGCCGCTTCGGGATTTGCAGGCCCGGCGCACCAGATCCACCGCCTCTGCGATATCGAATGGTTTCGGCAGGTAGTCGAACGCCCCACGCTGATAGGCGGAGACGGCGTGATCGAGATCGGAATGCGCCGTCATGATGATGACCGGCAGATCCGGGAAGTCCGCATTGACCCGATCCAGCAGCTCGAGCCCCTGGGTGCCGGGCATGCGGATGTCGGTGATGATGACGCCGGGTTCTTCCCGGCCCAGGGCGCCCAGGGCGTGGTCCGCCGTGTTGAACACCCGGACGTCCATATCCGCCTTGGTCAGGGCCTTCTGCAGGACCCAGCGGATGGACCGGTCGTCGTCGACGACCCAGACCTGGCAGGGGTTACCCATGTCGGTGGCCCTCCCGGAGATTCCCGTTGCTCACCGGGACGAGTAGCCGGAACCGGGTGCGGCCGGGACGGGAGTCCAGCTCAATCACGCCATCGTGCTGGCGGGCGAGTTCCTGGGCGATCGACAGGCCGAGACCGGTCCCGCCTTCGCGCATCGTGACCATGGGATAGAAGATCCTGCTCTGAAGATTCGTCGGGATGCCGGGCCCGTTGTCGATAATGCTGGCGTTTGCGACCAGCCGGTGCCGACGGCCGGCGATGGTGTACTTGTGTAGTACCCTTGAGCGGAACACGATTATGCCTTCGTTCCCGACTGCTTGCAGGGCGTTTCGAGCGATATTCAGAAATGCCTGGATGAGCAGGTCCCGGTCGGCGAGCACCTCAGGGATGCTGGGATCGTAGTCCCGAACAAGCTTTACGCCTTCGGGCGCCTCCCTCGCGACGAGTCGATAGACATGCTCCAGTATGTCGTGCAGATCCATGTGCTCCTTGCGCGGCCGGGTTGACGGTCCGAGCATCCGATCGACCAGGAGCTGCAGCCGATCCGCCTCGTCGATGACGACTCGCGTGTACTCGCGAAGTGTTTCCGTTTCCAGTTCCTCCTGGAGCAACTGGGCCGCGCCGCGTATCCCGCCCAGTGGGTTCTTGACCTCGTGGGCGAGGCCGCGAATCATCTCCCGGGACGCCCTGAGTTCGGTCAACTGACGGTTGTCGCGGCTGATGCGCATGTGTCGGTCGATTTGCTGGATCTCTATCAGCGCGGCCGGGGCGAGATCGCCTTCGGCAACCGGGGCGACGGTGCAATCCACGGTGACTTCACGCTGGTCGGTCAGCTTGAGGCGCAGTTCCCTTTCCGTGTAGGTGCGACCGCTCAACAGATACTCGTAGAGCCTCTCCTGCAGGGGGACGCCATCGCAACTGACCTGTGACTCCAGCAATTCGCCCTTGGCTCGCCTGAAACTGACTCCGAGCAGCATCTCGGCCGCGGGGTTCATGAAAGCAATGCGCAGATGGTCGTCGAGCACCATGACGGAGGTGCCGAGTTGCTCAAGAATCGATTTTTCCGGCGACGTAACCATTGCGTTGATAGTTATGCAAGTTGCGGGCCGATTCCTCTCGCCACCACGCTTGTGCCGGGCTGAGCCCGATACGCCCAGCATCAATCCCGCACCATGTTAGGCGATTGCCGGAAAAGGACATACCAGGTTGCGCCGGATATTCGTTCGTCATCAAGGCGCGACAATAGGCGCATAGTCGAACTATGTCATCGTTGTCGCAACACAGAGGACGGATGAAAAGACAAGCAGGATGGTATGTCAATTGACAGAAATCGCCTTAGTGCAATCAGTCGGCGCCGTAGATGATCGGATTGGTAATTTTTGCCTTTGGCTGGATGGCGGCTTCGCCAAATGAATCGTGCAGGACCGAGGTTCGGATAACGCTGAACCGGACTGGCTGCGCAGAGGCAAGGGCGATGCCCCGATCGTCATAGATGCGGGCCTCGAGCGTGTGGTCTCCACGGTCAATATTGGTCAGATCGAAGCTTGTACTGGTTTTTTCGGCGACTTGCCTACCGTCGATGTAGACCCTGATGACATCGCCCGGGTGGAGATCCGGTTCGACCTGGCTCTCTACGAAAACGTCTCCCGAGTTTTTGCGGATGGCCTCATTGTTTTCCGGCCTGGTGAGCGCAAAGGAGCGATATGGCGCCCGCTTGACCTCTGGCTGCGTGGCGGCCGGTAGTCTCTGGACGGGCTTGTATGCCGGGACGACTGTGGCTGGCTGCACCTGGATGGTGCGCAGATGCCTCGCGGAGCCATCTTCCGGTGGCGCATCGGAAAACACGACGGCGCCCGTCGGGTCGGTCCACTGGTATACCCGGTCAGCCAGCGCCACGTTGATGGATGCGCAGACCATCGCCAGCGTGACGGCGCTCCGGATGGCACGATAGAAAGGATGCAGAGTTGAATTCATGACGACGCCCCGGGGGTATGCGTGGTAGTCGGATTTTCGGGTTGTGCCAGGGTTTCGGATTCCATGGCGTGGGATGGCAATCGTCACAGGATACCCGCCACGGAAAGCGGAAACAAAAAAGGACCCGGGTAGTGGTGTTCCGGTACCGTAAGGAAGCAATACCGGCGGGTATCGGGTGGCCCCGCCAATGCTGCACGACCGCGCCTGCAAATCAAAATGTCGAATCTCGAATCATCAGGGGGCTTGAGTGTCCTGTGAGATCCAGGAACAGTAGTTTTCGACTGCGTTATCCTGGGGCGATTTTCAAATATGCGCACCAAGTAGGTGCGCTAATTCCTGTGCCTTCTTTCTTGAGTCCGTTTTGCCTTTTCTCGATCGGTTGATTAACAATTCTGCTATCAACACAATGATTCCACTGGTGGAAGGGGGGGTAATTCATGCGCGCAATTCAAGCAATGTATCCGGGGACACGTATGCGCCGAGTGCGGCGGGACGGATTTTCGAGGCGCTTGATGCGGGAGCATCGCCTGAGCGTTGACGATCTTGTCTACCCGGTATTCGTCATCGAGGGGGAGGGTCGCAGGGAGGCCGTCGATTCCATGCCGGGCATCGAGCGGGTGAGTGTTGACGAACTGCTCAGGGAAGCCGGCGATCTCAGGAAACTGGGTATTCCCGCGGTGGCGCTTTTTCCGGTCACGCCGCGGGAACTGAAGTCCGAAGACGCCTCGGAGGCATACAACCCCGACGGGCTGGCGCAGCGGGCGACGAAACACCTCAAGGAAACGTACCCTGAACTCGGGGTGATCACCGACGTCGCGCTGGACCCGTTCACGGTGCACGGACAGGACGGCCTGCTCGACGATTCAGGCTACGTCGTCAATGACCCGACGGTCGAGGTGCTCGTCAGGCAGGCGCTGTCACATGCCGAGGCCGGGGCGGATATCGTGGCGCCCAGCGATATGATGGATGGCCGCATCGGGGAGATACGCACCGCCCTGGAACAGCAGGGGTTCGAGAACACACGCATCCTTGCCTATTCGGCAAAGTACGCATCGTCATTTTACGGGCCCTTTCGTGATGCAGTGGGTTCGGCCGCGAACCTCGGGGGCGGTGACAAGTACAGCTACCAGATGGATCCGGCAAATACCGACGAAGCGATTCGGGAGGTTGCGCTGGATCTCCGGGAAGGTGCGGACATGGTCATGGTGAAGCCGGGAATGCCGTATCTGGACATTGTCCGCCGGGTCAAGGACGCATTCGGCGCCCCAACCTTCGTGTACCACGTCAGTGGCGAGTACGCGATGCTCAAGGCCGCAGCCGAGCGGGGCTGGATCGATGAAAGGGCGTGCGTCATCGAGGCGTTGGTGTCGATGAAACGCGCCGGCGCGGACGGTATTCTCACCTACTACGCGAAACAGGTAGCCGAGTGGCTGCAAGACAAGTGAAAAGCCCAGTGAGATGGTAGGTCATTTGACAGAAATCGCCTTAGGCGAGGTTCGGATGTCTTGATTGCCATGGATCGCTATGCGGTCGTGGGACACCCGGTGTCGCACAGCATGTCGCCGCGAATCCACGCCGCGTTCGCGCGCCAGACCGGTCAGTCGCTTAGCTACGCGCGACTGCCTGCACCACGTGACGGGTTCCCGGAAACCGTTCGCGGCTTTATCGCGGCCGGCGGTCGCGGTCTGAACGTAACCCTTCCATTCAAACCCGAGGCGTGCGAATTCGTGGACTCGCTGTCCACTCGAGCAAGCGCCGCCCGGGCCGTCAATACGATTATCGTCGAGCCCGATGGCACCACGACGGGCGACAACACGGACGGTGCGGGACTGCTGCGCGATCTGGTCGAGAACAACGCCATCGAAATAACCGGAAAACGTGTCCTGGTGGCGGGTGCGGGCGGCGCGGTGCGTGGTGTTCTGCAGCCCTTGCTCCTTGCCCTTCCGGCGGAACTGGTGGTTGTCAATCGGACCGTGGCCCGCGCGCGGGAGTTGCGCGAAGCATTTGCCGCGACGGGAGACCTCGAGGCCTGCGGCTACGATCAACTGTCGGGGCGCCGATTCGACCTGGTCATCAACGGGACGTCGACCGGCATCGAAGAAACGGTCCCGCCGCTGCCCGAAAATATATTCCTGCCCGATGGTTGTGCCTACGACATGTTTTACGCCTCCGACGTCACGGCGTTTGTTTGCTGGGCCCTGGACCGTGGGGCGGGAAAGGCGTTGGACGGGACCGGCATGCTGGTGGAGCAGGCCGCCGAGTCGTTCTGGCTGTGGCGTGGCATCCGTCCCGAGACCGCGCCGGTGATAGACATGCTTCGGGAAAGGTAGCGATTCGCCGAGCGTGGCCGGGTCATGTCGGGCCGTGTCGATTCTTTAACGTCACGTAGTGCCGGGCCGAGTAGGCCATGAATTCCAGTTCATCGCCCGTTAGCGCCCGAACGCACCGGGCGGGCTGGCCTAGCCAGAGGTAACCACCCTCCAGCATCTTGCCGGGCGGAACCAGCACGCCGGCGCCCAGCATGGCTCGCGAGCCGATTGTCGCACCGTCCAGGATGACGCTGCCGATACCGATGAAGCACCCGTCCTCTACGGTGCATGCGTGCAGCACGGCCTTGTGGCCGACGGTAATGTCCTTCCCGATTACCAGAGGCGTTCCCCCCGGTGTGTAGATGCTATCGTGGCTGACGTGCAGGACGCAGGCATCCTGAATATTGGTTCGCGCGCCGATCTCGATACGTTGCACGTCGCCTCGTGCCACTGCCATGGGCCAGATGGAGGCGTCCTCGCCCATCGTCACATCGCCCAGGACGAGGGCGAGTGGATCGACCCGGGAAGATGGGTGGATTCTGGGGGTCGTGCCCTCGAACTGGCGCACCGTCATCGCATGGTGACCAGTTCTTCGGCGCTGGTGGGATGGATCGCGACGGTGTCGTCGAGATCGCGCTTTGTTGCTCCCATGCGGATGGCGACGGCGAAGCCCTGCAACATCTCGTCCGCACCCGGACCCAGTACATGGCAACCCACGATCTTTTCCCTGGGCCCGACCGTCACCAGTTTCATCGCGGTCTTGACCTTGCGGTCGGTCAGGGTGTGGTACATCGAAGTGAATCTTGTCTGATAGATTTTTACCGCCTCTCCGTGTTTCTCTCGCGCCTCGCCCTCGGTCAGTCCGACGGTCGCCACCGGGGGGTGACTGAAGATGACCGTGGGGACCAGCGAGTAGTCGAGCACGCGGTCGGTCTGCCCGCCGAACAGCCGGTCGGCCAGACGGCGCGCCGCCGCGATGGCCACGGGGGTCAACTGTTTGCGTCCGGTGACGTCGCCAAGGGCATGGATCCCGGTGACGTTGGTATCCTGCCGGTCATCCACGCGAACAAACCCCTCGCCGTCGACCTCCACGCCGCAAGCCTCGAGACCAAGGTTCGAGGTATTGGGCGTGCGGCCAACGGCCCAGATCAGGGTGTCGATCCCGGTAGCGGTCCTGCCTCCCTTGTGGCAGGTCAGGGTCAGTGTGCCGTCGCGTTCACGTTCCACGCTTTCCACCGCCGTGCGCGCAAAGATATCGATACCGTCCTCCAGCATCTCCTCCATCAGTCCCTCACGCAGCATGGCGTCGAAGCTGCGCAGGAAATGCTCCTTGCGCAGATAGAGGCTCACTTCACTGCCCAGTGCATTCAGCATCCCTGCGAGTTCCACCGCGATGTACCCCGCGCCGACCACCGCCGCCCGGCGGGGCAGGGCCTTCAGTTCGAAGAAACCGTCGGAGGTGATGCCCAGATGTGCACCAGGAACATCGGGCACCACCGGGGCGCCCCCGGTTGCGATGACGATATGTTCGGAGGTATAGCGGCGTCCCCCGACGTCAATCTCGCGTTCGCCGGTGAAAACGGCGCGGCCCGCGATCAGGTCCACTTCGGCGTCCGCCAGATAGGTGTGATACCAGTCGTTGATCCCCTGTACGTAGGCGTCGCGGCGGCCTACCAGAGCGTTCCAGTCGAGGCCCCGTCGTGCGACATCGAACCCGTAGCCCGCCGCATCCTCCAGCGCGTGGGCGAGTCCCGCGCCGAACCACATCACCTTTTTCGGCACGCAACCCACATTGACGCAGGTTCCGCCCAGCCTTCCAGCCTCCACCACCGCGCACCGGGCCCCATAAGCCGCCGCGCGCTCCACGGCAGACAGCCCGCCGCTGCCGGCACCGATGGCGATCAGATCGTAGTGGTCTGGCATAATCTCGATTTCTTGTTCTTCGTGTCAGGATTCGCCGCACGGGTTCCGGGTGTGATCATACCGTAAGGCGAAGCCGGGGTTGCCCGCTTCGCTGATCGGTCGGTACATGTCCGGCGCCCGGAAAATGAATGTTTCAGGACCGATCCGGTATCATTTCTCCCATGCCTTCGTTCTGCCAGTCCGACAGGTGCCGGCGCGTAACCGATCGCATCGTCGAGTATGCGCGGCTGGTTCGCCTGGACCGTCCGATCGGGATATTTCTGCTTTTGTGGCCGACGTTATGGGCGCTGTGGATCGCCGCGGAGGGCATTCCCGATATCGGAGTTCTGACAATTTTCGTGGCGGGCGTGATCCTGATGCGCTCCGCCGGATGCGCGATCAACGACTACGCAGATCGCGAGATCGATCTCCATGTCGAACGGACACGGGGGCGCCCGATCGCGCGCGGCGCGGTGTCACCCCGCGAGGCGCTTTCGGTGTTCGTCGGCCTCGCATTTACCGCCTTTTTGCTGGTACTGGCCCTCAATCGACTCACGTTGCTGCTATCCGTGGCGGGCGTGGTGCTCGCCGCGACCTACCCGTTCATGAAGCGGTTTCATTACCTGCCGCAGGTCCATCTGGGTGCCGCGTTCGGGTGGGCCGTACCCATGGCATTCGCGGCCCAGACAGGAGACTGGCCACCACCGGTCGCCTGGCTGCTGTTTGCGGCCACGGTGCTCTGGGCGACCGCCTACGACACGATGTATGCGATGGCGGACCGGGGCGACGACCTGAAGATCGGCGTCAAGAGTACCGCGATTCTGTTTGGTGAACTGGACCGGCTGATCGTTGGTGTGATCCAGCTGGCGGTGCTGGTGGTGCTGGCCGTGGCCGGCAACCTGGCGGGCCTCGGACCCGTGTACTACGTCGCGCTCCTTGCCGGCGCCGGTCTGTTCGTACGTGAGCAGAAACTGATCGCGGGTCGCCGGCCGGAGGCGTGCTTCCGGGCTTTCCTGAACAACAACTACTTCGGGATGGTGATCTTCGCGGGTATTGCGTTGCACTACGCATTCGCGGACTAAGGCGATTTCTGTCGAATTCCGGCAATCGCCCAAGGGCTGATTGTTGGGTGACTGATCAAACCGTCCGCGCGATGGTCCAGACCTCTATCCTGCGGGTCCCGGTCCGTCGCAGGCAATGCACGATTTCCGAGACCGTTGAGCCGGTGGTGAGTACGTCGTCCAGAATGGCGACATGAGCGCCTTCGGTGTCGTGTCGTACCGCGAAGGCGCCACGAACATTTGCGCGTCGGGCCTTGGCGGTCAGGCCCGCCTGCGGCGGGTTGTCCCTCGTACGCACGACCGCACCGGGAGAAACGGGGATGTTCAGCCCCCGACCGGCATGGCGTGCCAGTTCCCGTGACTGGTTATAGCCCCGCACCCGTTGTCGAGAAGGATGCAGTGGGACCGGGATGACCAGCGTGGGAAGTTCGTGCCCGGAGTTGCGCACGGCGTCGGCCAGCAGGTTGCCCAGCAGGCGGGTGGCGGCGAGGTCGCGGTTGAACTTCGCGCGCTGCACGAGCTTGTCCACCGGTGGCGCATAGCGGTAAGGGGCGAGCACGAGGTCAGGTTCGGGTGGGCGAGACCGGCAATGAACACACGGGCTCGAGACATGTTCCGCAAGGGG
Source organism: Pseudomonadota bacterium (assembly GCA_034722015.1). Lineage (GTDB taxonomy): Bacteria > Pseudomonadota > Gammaproteobacteria > JAJDOJ01 > JAJDOJ01 > JAJDOJ01. Next base: position 42,602 of record JAYENI010000089.1, on the reverse strand, counting down.
CAGGCCGCAAAGGTGACAGGGGCGGGAGATCCGCGGCAAATCGGCGTGGCACCCGGCGCACAGATCCGTTCCCGCGTTTCCGGGCGCGCCGCATAGCATGCAGGTTGGTGGGTAAAGCCAACATGGCAGCCGGACATCCAGGGGGCCGATCACGATTCTGCCCCAATGCTCCGGCGGTCCGCGCCAGTGATTCCGTGCGCTGATCGCCCCACCGGAGGAGCAGGGCGTGCCCGTTGGACTTGATTTGACACCGTTTCCACTACCGATAGACTGGGCCGACCCCGCCCGCACGAACCGTGTGGCGGAGGCCTCCAACCGGAACCGGATACTCCGCGATGAATACATACTATCCCGAGCTGCGGCACGACTGGGGCCTCGACGAAATTCTCGAAATCCTGGGACGTCCCTTCAACGATCTTGTGTTCGCGGCACAGGGTATCCATCGTGAGTGTCACGCACCGAACACCGTGCAAGTGAGCACCCTGCTCTCGATCAAGACCGGCGCGTGTCCCGAGGATTGCGCATATTGCCCCCAAAGCGCACGGTACGAGACAGGGCTCGATCGGGAGCGTTTGCTGCCGCTGGACGAGGTGCTCGAGAGCGCCCGGGCGGCCAGGGAGAGGGGAGCGACGCGTTTCTGTATGGGCGCGGCCTGGCGAAATCCCACTGACCGGAACCTGGACTCGGTCATCGACATGGTTCACGCGGTCCGGGGCGAGGGACTGGAGACCTGTGTGACGCTCGGTATGCTCGACGCCGGGCAGGCGCGGCGTCTCGCAGCGGCGGGGCTGGACTACTACAACCACAATCTGGATACGTCCCCCGAGTTCTACGGTGAGATCGTCTCGACCCGGACCTATCAGGACCGGCTCGACACGCTTGAACACGTACGTGAGGCGGGCATTCATGTCTGCAGCGGCGGCATTCTCGGTATGGGCGAGAGCAGGGAGGATCGGGCCGGTCTCCTGCGGCAACTGGCGAACCTGGCAGAGCACCCGGAGTCGGTTCCCGTCAACATGCTGGTCCGGGTGGAGGGCACGCCGTTGTCCGACGCACCCGACCTGGATTCCCTTGAATTTGTACGCACCGTCGCCACGGCCCGGGTCCTCATGCCCCGGTCGGTGATCCGGTTGTCGGCCGGTCGCGAGGACATGTCTGACGAGACACAGGCCCTGTGTATTCTTGCCGGGGCCAACTCCATATTCTATGGAGAGAAGCTGCTGACCCAGCCGAACCCGGGCGAGGGTCACGATCTGGATCTCTTTGCCCGCCTCGGGGTCGTTCCCGCGCCCGCTGTCGCCAACAAGGTGCCTGAATCGCCGAACGCAGGCGGGAATACACCGCCGGATACGGTATCCCGTGCCTGACGCCAGTCGGGGTCCGGTTGCTTGAAGGGTCTCAGGGAAAGACTCGAGAAGCATCGGATAGCCGGGCTCTATCGCGATCGGCGTCTTGCGCAGGGGGCCCAGAAGCCGGAGCGCGCGCTGGACGGCAGGCGCATCGTCAACTTTTGCAGCAACGACTATCTGGGTCTTGCCAACCACCCCGAGGTGATCGCCGCATTTCGTCGCGGGGCTGATCATTATGGTGTCGGATCGGGGTCCGCGCATCTGATTACCGGACACACCGGCGCCCATCACGCCCTGGAGGAGGAACTCGCAGATTTCACCGATCGGTCCCGGGCGCTGCTGTTCTCCACCGGGTACATGGCCAACCTCGGCGTGGCACACGCGCTGCTCAGGCGGGGAGACGCCGTGTTCGAGGATCGGCTGAACCATGCCTCGCTGCTCGACGCCGGACTGGCCAGCGCCGCGCATTTCGTACGCTACAGCCACGCGGATCTTTCCAGTCTGGAATCCCGTTTCGCAAGTGTCGATTTCCGCCAGGCGCTTATCGTGTCCGACGGTGTGTTCAGCATGGACGGCGATATCGCGCCGCTCCCGGAACTGTCCCGGCTGGCCGGGCGTCATGATGCCTGGCTGATGGTCGACGATGCGCACGGGCTGGGCGTCCTTGGTGAATTCGGACAAGGCACGCTGGAGTACTTCGGGCTCGATCAGCGTCAGGTGCCCGTCCTCATGGGGACGCTGGGCAAGGCCTTTGGTACCTTCGGTGCGTTCGTGGCGGGAGAGGAAGACCTGATCGAGACCCTGATCCAGTTCGCGCGCACGTATATTTACACGACTGCCCCGCCACCCGCGCTGGCGGAGGCGACTCGGGCCGCCCTGGCCGTGCTTCGCAGGGAAGGATGGAGAAGGACGCACCTGCGCGCACTGATCGAGCGCTTCCGAAAAGGTGTGGCGTCCATCGGGTTGCCGGTCCTGGACTCCATCACTCCTATCCAGCCGATCCTGCTGGGAGATGCGGAGCGCGCGCACAGAGTCAGCGAGGCGCTCCTGGACAAGGGGTTCTTCGTCGCGGCGATCCGACCGCCGACGGTTCCGGAACGCAGTGCCAGGCTGCGAATCACCCTCTCGGCGGCGCACAGGGAATCCCAGGTCGATCGCCTGCTCGAGGCCCTGGCCGAAGTCGTAGGCGGGACGTCCGGACGAAGGTCCTGAAGGTGGGATCCGGAACAGTCGGGAAACCCGTGCGGTCGTGCAGGTCGCTGTGTCGATCGAACCGGCGTGCGTGTGGAACGGGCCGTTTCCCATCCCGTTTAAAGGAGGCCTCGTTCCGCGAAGGACATGACGGTATCCCCGATGACAAAGTGATCCAGCACGCGAATGTCCACCAGTGCCAGGGAGTCCTTGAGCCGGTTGGTGATGTGTTCGTCCGCCCGGCTGGGTTCGGCGACTCCGGAAGGGTGATTGTGCGCGAAAATCAGCGCGGCGGCGTTGTGGTGCAAGGCCCGGCGCACGACTTCCCTTGGATGAACGCTGGCCCCGTCGATGGTTCCGCGAAACAGTTCCTCGAAGGCGATCACGCGGTGGCGATTGTCCAGGAACAGGCAGGCGAAGACCTCAAAGGGGAGGTCCCGGAGTCTCGCCGCCAGAAATTCACGCGTGCTGTCCGGTCCCGAGAGACTTTCCCCGCGCCGCAGCGACTCGAAAAGGTGCCGCCTTCCCATCTCGAGAACCGCCTGTAACTGGGCGAACTTCGCTGGTCCCAGGCCGTGTCCGGCGCAGAACGTGTCGAACTCGGCCTGCAGCAGGGGTCGTAGTCCGCCGAATTTCGACAGTAGTTCCCTTGCCAGGTCGACCGCGGACAATCCTTCCACCCCGGTGCGAAGAAAGATGGCAAGCAGCTCCGCGTCCGAGAGGGCGTGGGCGCCCCGGGTCAGTAGTTTTTCCCGTGGCCGTTCCGATTCCGGCCAGTCCGTTATTGCCATGTGAGTGACTCCCTGTCGATATCTAGACAACGACGACATTATCTGTCTGGCCCGACGCGAGTGCCGTGCGGCGCTTCGCGGCGAATTTGTTAAAATTTCACCATGTCACTGAGCGGGCGGCACATTGTTCTGGGCGTGACGGGCGGCATTGCCGCCTACAAGAGCGCCGATCTTGCACGGCGGTTGCGCAAGGCGGGCGCCGCCGTGCACGTGGTCATGACCCCCGCGGCGACCCGATTTGTCGCCCCGTTGACCTTCCAGGCGGTGTCAGCCAATCCGGTTCACACCGACCTGCTCGATCCCTCGGCCGAAGCGGCGATGGGACATATCTCCCTGGCGAGGCGCGCGGATCTCGTGCTGATAGCGCCGGCGAGTGCTGATTTCATGGCGAGGCTCGCGCACGGGCTTGCTGACGATCTGCTCGCCACACTCTGCCTTGCAACACGGGCCCCGATCGCTCTGGCGCCGGCGATGAATCAGGCGATGTGGGAGAATGCCGCGACGCGCGCGAACGTTAACGTGCTTCGCGAGCGGGGCATTCACCTTCTGGGTCCTGGCGAGGGCGAGCAGGCCTGCGGAGAGACTGGGGAGGGACGGATGTTCGAACCCTTCGATCTTGTCGCGGCTGCCGGGAAGCTGCTTTCGGACGGTTTTCTGAGCGGGTTGAGGCTCCTTGTGACGGCTGGTCCCACGCAAGAGGCCATCGACCCGGTGCGCTACCTGTCAAATCGCAGTTCGGGGCGAATGGGGTTCGCGGTGGCCTCCGCCGCTGCGGACGAAGGCGGCGAGGTTACGCTGGTGAGTGGACCCGTGACGCTCGCGACACCTGCCGGCGTCAAGCGTCACGACGTCGACAGCGCGCAGGAGATGCGTGCGGCGGTCATGCGCTACGTTGGCGGGGCGGATATCTTCATTTCGACCGCGGCGGTGGCGGACTACCGACCCGCTGTCCCTTGGAAACGGAAAATCAAGAAGAAACAGGTCGGTTTCCAGCTGGAACTGACGCGGAATCCGGATATCCTCTCGGAGGTGGTCAAGGCCTCACCGAGGCCCTTCGTGGTCGGTTTCGCCGCCGAGACCGAGGATCTCGCGGCGTATGCAAAACAGAAACTCCACGCGAAAAATCTTGATATGATCGCCGCCAATCCCGTGGCGGAGGCAGGGGTCGGTTTTGACAGTGCGGAGAACCGCCTCGAGGTTTTCTGGCGCGACGGTCACTGCGAACTGCCCCGAATGGACAAACGGCTTCTCGCACGCCAACTCCTTCAACTGATCGCAACACGTTATGCAGCAGGCAAGTCCGGCACGAATTGAGTCTACAAGACCCACTGTCGAAGTCAGGATCCTTGACGAGAGGATCGGACGCGATATCCCCCTTCCCGAATACGCAACGCCAGGATCCGCGGGCCTCGATCTCCGGGCCTGCCTGGACGGCATCCTGATACTCGAACCCGGTCAGACCGAGTTGATTCCCACCGGGCTCGCCATTCATATCGGCGATTCCGGGCTGGCGGCGACGATCCTGCCGAGGTCCGGGTTGGGGCATAAGCACGGAATCGTGCTCGGTAATCTGGTCGGACTGATCGACAGCGACTACCAGGGCCAGCTGATGGTGTCCTGCTGGAATCGGGGCGGTCGTGTCTTCCAGGTGGAGCCGGGCGAGCGCATTGCGCAACTGGTGTTCGTGCCGGTGGTTCAGGCTGATCTGGCAATCGTCGACGAGTTTCGTCCCTCCGAACGCGGGGACGGTGGATTCGGTCATTCCGGCCGCCACTGATCCAGTTTTCGAATTCGCAACCATTCGTCGTTGGTGAACCCCGATCCCGCGATATTTCGCACCAACGATATCAGGGGTGTCGTTCCAGACGCGCTGTCGCCGGAAACGGTGACCGACATCGCGTGCGCCTTTGGTGGGTTGCACCCGGGCAGTACGCGCGTTGCCGTGGGTCGGGACGGTCGGTTGACGAGTCCGGAGCCGGCCGAAGCCGCGTGCCGGGGTCTTTCCCGCGCCGGTTGCACTGCTATCGATATCGGCGAAGTCCCCACGCCGGTCCTCCCCATGGAATCCAAAGGTGCGGCAATTTCTCCGGGACATCGAGGATCGATTCCGTCAACAGATCCATGCAGTCCGGCCCGGACTCGCACTTCCCTTCTGAAAACAACGCTATCCAGACGGATGAAGACATTCATATGGACAAGACTCCGGCAGCAGATTTTGCAAAAATCCTGATCGAGGCGTTGCCCTATATACAGCGTTTCACAGGCAAGACCATCGTCATCAAATACGGTGGAAACGCCATGGTCGACGAGGCGCTAAAGAGCAGCTTCGCCCGCGATATCGTGTTGATGAAACACGTCGGTATCAATCCGGTGGTGGTCCATGGCGGGGGGCCCCAGATCGGAAACCTCCTCGAACAGCTTGGAAAGGAATCCCGGTTCGTCGAGGGTATGCGCGTCACCGACAGCGAGACCATGGACGTTGTAGAGATGGTCCTGGGCGGCCTGGTCAACAAGGAAATCGTCAATCTCGTCAATCGCCACGGCGGACGTGCCGTAGGGTTGACCGGCAAGGACGGTGGACTAATAAGGGCGCGCCGGCTGCAGATCGAGCGCAAGACACCGGAGCTGGAGGTGCCGGAGATCATCGATCTGGGACATGTCGGCGAGGTCAGCGGGATCGATCCGGACGTGGTGCGAATGCTGGAGGATGGCGGATTCATCCCGGTCATTGCCCCTATCGGTGTCGGGAATGACGGAGATTCCTATAACATCAACGCCGACCTGGTTGCGGGCAAACTGGCCTCTGTTTTGAGTGCCGAGAAGCTGATTCTGTTAACGAATACATCCGGGATCCTGGATGGCGCCGGGAACCTGTTGACCGGGCTCGGCCCGCGCGATGTCGACGGGTTGATCGGAAACGGTACGATACACGGCGGAATGCTACCGAAGGTCGATTGCGCGCTGGATGCCGTGCGTTCCGGAGTGAGAACGGCCCACATTATCGACGGCCGTGTGGAACACGCCGTGTTGCTGGAATTGTTCTCGGATGCGGGGGTAGGGACCCTGATTCGGGGTTAACGCGGGTTCGGGCAGGAGTGCCCGGACGGTTACCGCCTGTTTTCGAGTTCCTGGAATCTGGCGATGTCGGCCCCGAACAGCTCCTCTGTCAGGACCCGTTCGGTGCGTTTCACCTTTAACTCGATCTGTGTGATATTGATACTGTCGCGTGTCGCGGCGATCTGGTTTTTCAGGGAGTCAGATGGTTTCTTGCCGACCTTCTCGATGGAGGCCGTGCGTTTTTGCATGCGGTCCAGCTTGAGGCGGAGTTCGATGAGCTTCTTGTTCGACAGCTCTATTGACGAAGCTATAATCGACACGCGTTCGTCGCGGGCCCTTTCGATCTCCTCCACGGAGGTGAATGTACTCAACAGTACACGGTCACGACGCGCCTGTGCCTCGAGTTTCTCCCTGAGTGCCGCCTGTTCAGCGGCGCGTTTCTCCTCGGCTTCGATTTCTTCGCGGGTCTTTGCCGCCTCTCGAGTCTCAAGATAGCGTCCTTCCTCGTTGTAAACCCGCTGCTCCTGCTTGATGGCCCTGGGAGGTACGCGATCGCTGTAGTGCACCTCTCCGTTTTCGTCAACCCACCGGTACAGACGTGCCTGCGCCACTTCCAGGCTGGCACTCAAAAGGATACCGATACAAAACGCCGGGAGTATTCCACGTGGAATCATGCGTGATCCAGTTC
>JAYENI010000089.1:0-35426 GCA_034722015.1 Pseudomonadota bacterium | reverse complement strand
CCTCGACACTTCTGTTCTGCGCGCGTAGCCAACTCTGATCGTGCTGCGTGGTCACGGGCATGAGGGTTTCCTCAGGCTGAATCTGATTCTCGTGTTGCCGCCAGGCGGCGCTTGACCGAGAGCTAGCCAAACAGGGACCCCGGAACCGAATTCGCCGGTTTCCCGCTGTCAAGCGCTGATGAACAGGAAAGCCCCGGGCCATCGCATTGCGGTTCTCCAACCCCGATGCGGGAAAGTATGAATCGGTTCAAGGAACGCGGGGCGCATAACCCTTTAAATATCGGGGATGGGGAGATACCAAATTTTTCGGGTCGCGAACCGCCTGCGGTACGAGGCCGAGAAACCTCAGAATTTTTCTACTAACAGGGAACGTTCCATGTCCAGCTTCTCAGTCCCGATGGATTTTCACCGTCTTTACGCGATCCTCGCGCTGTTTTTTCTCAGTTCGATGACCGCTGCCTGGGCATTGCCCCCGGATTTCGTCGAGGAACAGCTGTACAAGGCGCAGGTAAAAGCAGTGGATCTCGAGTTCCTGCCGGACGGACGCCTCCTCATGCTGGGGAAGACCGGTGAAATCCTGATCATGGATCCACAGAGCGCCCCGCCCGTCAGCAAGGGCGACTACATGACCCTCACCAAGATTAATTCGGTCAACGAAAAGGGGCTGCTGAGTATCGATCTGGATCCGGATTTCCAGAACAACGGCTATTTCTACGTCTACTATAATTACACCCCGGATCCGGACAATCTGGACGCCGAGGGTGAGCCCGTCAATCGTGGCTACTCCCGCGTTTCACGCTTCGTCCATCAGGAAAACTCGGGAGGGCTGTCAAGCCGGGGTAATCTGGCATCGGAAACCATCATCTGGGAGGACCTGGATCCGGCCGAGCGCTGTTGCCACTTCGGCGGTACCGTCGATTTCGGACCGGACGGCAAGCTGTATCTCATCATTGGAGACAAGTTCGACAACGCCGTGGGGCAGGACCTCACCAGGTCCGGTGGAAAGATTTATCGTTTGAACAAGGACGGCAGTATTCCGGCCGGCAACCCCGATTTTTCCGCCATCGAGCCGAACGCCCTGCCGGGTATCTGGGCATACGGCATTCGCAATCCCTTCCGTTCCATGTGGGACCGACAGACGAATCGCCTGTTTATCGGCGAGGTCGGAGGCAACGATCAGGCCACGGCCGCCGAAGACGTGCATCTGGGCCGGGCCGGCGCCAACTACGGATGGCCAAACTGCGAGGGATCGGCCTGCTCCCCGTCGAAGCCGTCGACACCGGCGCCCTTCGACAGCTTCGACCTGCCGATCTACTCCTTTCAACATCAGGGCGATGGCGCGGCAATCGTGGGTGGCCCCGTCTACCGCGGCTCGCAGTTTCCGGGCAGCTACCAGGGCGCCTATTTCTTTGGTGACTATGCCCGAGCAACGATTCGTTACATAACCTTCAATGGGAACGGGAACGTTTCCGGCGACTTCGACTTTCACGATGCGGCGACGAAGATCACCAGTCTGCACCAGGGACCCGATGGCGCGCTCTACTACACCCGTTTCGGCAATTCTACGCTCCAGCGTATCCGTTACATAGGGAGCGGGAATCGACCGCCGGTGATCACCCAGGCCACGGCGTCTACCGAAAGCGGCCCGGGTCCGCTGCCGGTAACCTTTACGGGCGTTGCCACGGATGCCGAAAACGACAGCCTTGCCTATCATTGGGTCTTCGGCGACGGTGCCGAGGCGGACGGCGCGATCGTGACGCACACCTACAGCGGCAACGGTACGTTTACCGCGTTTCTGCAGGTGACCGACGGTACGACCACCGTGGCGTCGAATTCCCTGCAGATCGCCGTGGGTTCCGGACCCCAGGTTACGATCCAGACGCCGGCCGACGGGACACTGTTTCGTGGCGGCGCCACGCTGGAGTTCAGCGCAACGGCAACCGATCCAGACGAGGCGCTGGGTGAGGCGAACTACACTTGGGAGATCCTTTTCCACCACAACGACCATTTTCATACCGGTCCGGTGTTTCAGGGTTCAAGCGGCAGTGTGTACATCGAGACCACCGGGCATGCCTGGAACGACAACACGCGTTACGAAATCATCGCTACCGTAACGGACTCGGACGGCCTGATGGATGTGCGGTCGGTGTTCGTCTATCCGGACAAGGTCGACATTACCCTCGACACCGTGCCGAGTGGACAGACGCTATACCTGGACGGGATCCCCCGCTCGACCCCTTACGTCTACGACACGCTGATCGATTTTCAGCACACCATCAGTGCACCCGAGGCCGTTTGTATCGGCGGTACACAATACACGCTGAGTTCCTGGTCTGACGGTGGACAGCCCGAGCACGATATCATCGTCCCTGACACGGATGCGACCTGGAAGGCCAACTACGCCGCGGGCGGCACCTGCAGTGGTGGGAACAACGTACCCGTGAGTTCGGGACTGATCGTTCACCTGGAGACCGACTCTGGGGTCACGGTCAGCGGTGATACCGTCACCGGCTGGCAGGACCTGTCCGGAAAGGGTAACCACCTGGTCGCCAATGGCGCACCCAGGGTCCTGTCGGGCGAGCTCAACGGACTTGACGTCATCGACCTCGACGGAACCGACGACTCGCTGGTCCGCAGCTTCGGGCTCAACGCCTTGCCTGCCGGAAACGCGGACCGGACCGTCTTCTTCTTCGTCAACTACCGCGAGAAGGGCTGGGGCGGTTTCTCCTACGGGACCAACAGCAGCAACGACCTGTTCGGCGTAGCGGTCAATCCGACCAGCAACCTGGCGATTCAGGGTTGGGGTGGCCCGAACGACATCGACAGCGAGGTCCCCGGAGTCGGTGAAGGCTGGCTGGTTCAGTCCGTCGTACTCAATGCGAGTTCGCTGAGTCACTATCGGGACGGTTCGTTGATCGACAGCTTCGTTCAGGGATACACGACCCAGCCAGAGAAGATCGTGGTCGGTGCGGAGATCGACGGTGCGCCAGTCGTCAGCATGCAGGTCGCGGCCGCGCTCGTCTATGATCGCGCGCTGTCCGAAGGAGAGCGTCAGCAGGTCGAAGCCTACCTGCAGAACAAGTACGGCGACGGCGTTGCGGCGCCGGCAGCGGCGATTTCCATCTCCAGTCCGCGGGACGGATCCGTACTGGGTGGTCCGAATGTCACGGTGAGCTATACCACGACCGGTTTCGATCTGGTCAATGTCGACCATGTCCAGCTGTCACTGGACGGCGTGTCCAGCGAATGGCAGCACGAGGCCACCGGATCGTACACCTTCAGGGGCGTTTCACCGGGCGTCCATACGCTCACGGCGCAACTCTACAAGGACCACGACACCGCGTTGAGCAATTCAGAGGCACTGGATTCCGTGACGGTCACGGTCAAGGAGGTCACGGTGCCGACCATCGCAATCACGAGTCCCGAGGAGGGAGAGACCGTGTCGGGACCGAGCCTGTCGATCAACTACACCGTGGCAGGGCCGTTTGACCATATCCATTTTACGATGGATGGTGCTCCCGCGATCATGGAGTTCAACCCGACCGGCGTGTTTACCTTTGAAGGGGTTTCCGAGGGCGATCACGTCATTACGGCGGAACTGGTCAACGCCAATCACGTGGAACTCGATAATCCGGAGGCTGCCGATTCGGTTGCCGTCACCGTCGTGAATTCGCAAGGCGGTGGCGGCTCCACGGGCGGCGGTTCAACCGGAGGGGGCTCTACCGGTGGGGGTTCGACCAGTGGCGGATCGACCACCGGCAGCACCAGCGGAAGCGGGTCTGCAAGCGGCGGGTCCGTCGGCGGTGACAGCGGTGGGGGTGGTTTGGATCCCTTCCTTCTGGCCTTGCTGGTGATCCCGGGAATGGCCAGGCTCAGGCGCGGACAACGTAGCTGAGTCCATCCCAGATCAACAGGCGCCTGGTTCCAGGCGCCTGTTTTTTTTTAGGTGATTGCCGGAAAATGGCATACCAGATTGCGCCGGATTTTCGTTCGTCGTCAAGGCGCGGCAACAGACGCATCGTCGAACTATGGAACGGTTGTCGCAACACAGAGGACGGACGAGAAGACAAGCAGGATGGTATGTCATTTGACAGAAATCGCCTTAGGGGCTGTTCCGATGCCGGCTCGGCCATGACAGCCTGAGCTGGATCCCGATAGCGAATTACCTGGATAATAGGGCCGCCCCATTCCACTCCTACCGATCGGCCGAAACCGGGCTTTCATGTTTGACTGATATCGATCAGATCGTCCTGTTCGCCATTTCACTTGTTGTGAACCTGTTCTCCGCTTTCGCGGGTGGCGGCGCAGGCCTGATACAACTACCCGCCCTCTGGCTGGTGCGCTGGTTTGGAATGGACTATCGCGCCGCCGTCGCCCATACACTGGTGATCGTCGGCCTGTTCTGGAACGGCACGGGTGCGCTGACGCTGGGGATGCTCGGGGAGATACACTGGAGCTGGTTGCCCGCGCTATTGCTCGGCTCGCTGATCGGGGGTTACCTGGGTGCCCACCTGTCGATCCGTAAGGGCAATCGCTGGATCAAGCGGGGTTTTGAAACGGTGACACTGTTGGTGGGGTTCAAGCTGATCCTGGGCTGATGTGAAGCGGGCAGGTCATATCCCGTAACGCTGGCGATATGCGTTGACCGCGTCCAGATGCCCCGCATATTCAGGGTGATTGCTTGCCAGGGTCACGAGGTCGGCGAGGGTTGCGATGGGGATCGTGCGAAGACCGAGTTCTTCCTCGATTTCCTGTATCGCCGACCGTGCCTCGCGGCCTCGTTCCTGACGATCCAGTGCGATCGCCACACCCGCGGGCTCGCAGTCATGCGCGTGGAGGATTTCAACCGCCTCACGTATGGCGGTGCCGGCAGTGATGACGTCGTCGACGATGAGGACCTTGCCGCGTAGCGGGGCGCCAACGGTATCACCGCCCTCGCCGTGGCCTTTGGTCTCCTTACGATTGAATGCCCAGGGCAGGTCGCGTTGATGTTCCCCTGCCAGTGCAATCGCAACACTCGCAACCAGGGGAATGCCCTTGTAGGCAGGCCCGAAGAGCATGTCGAAATCGATACCGTCCCCGGCGATCGCCCCGGCGTAGTAGCTGCCGAGTTGCGCCAGGGTTTTCCCTGTATTGAATAACCCGGCATTGAAAAAGTACGGGCTTTGTCTGCCGGATTTGAGCGTGAAATCGCCAAACCGTAGCACACCGGCGCGGATTGCAAATTCCAGAAACTCGATTCGGTAGTCCATCAACTGAGGTTCGGCGTGTTTTGGTCGGGCAGGGCGGCATTGTATACGATTCGCCGACCCGGGCGAGTAACGCGCCCCTGCCGTACGGGGCGCGTTCGTGAGGTGAGATACAATACGCGGCATTTGCACGGGAGCGATGCCACGTGGTTCGTATCATGTCCTTTAACGCGAACGGTATCCGTTCCGCGGCCCGCAAGGGATTCTTCGAATGGCTGCCCGGTCGGGACGTCGATGTCGTCTGTATCCAGGAGACGAAGGCGCAGGAACATCAGCTGAGCGATGCCGTTTTCTGCCCCGATGGGTATCATTGCCGGTATTCCGACGCGGTCAAGAAGGGGTATAGCGGGGTCGCGATGTATGCCCGCCACGCCCCTGATGAGGTGCTGACCACACTTGGCTGGGACGAGTTCGATGTCGAGGGGCGTTATCTCGAGATGCGCTTTGGCAAGCTCAGCATCGTGTCGGTCTACTTTCCTTCGGGCAGTTCCAGCGAGGAACGGCAGCAGGCCAAGTTCCGCTATCTGGATCTGATGCAACCCTACCTGAATTCGTTGCGCCGCAAACGGCGCGAGTACGTCCTTTGCGGCGACTGGAACATTGCCCACAAGCAGATTGACCTGAAGAACTGGCGGGGCAATCAGAACAATTCCGGTTTCCTTCCGCAGGAAAGGGCCTGGATGGACACGTTGTTTGGGGAGATGAAGTTTGTCGATGCCTTTCGCCGGGTGAACGCAGACCCCGACCAGTACACCTGGTGGTCGAATCGGGGCAGGGCGTGGGAGAAGAACGTCGGGTGGCGTATCGACTACCATGTGCTCACCCCGGGGCTGAAGGACAAGGTGCTGGGTGCATCTATCTACAAGGACCACCGCTTCTCGGACCATGCCCCCCTGATTCTGGACTACGATATCGAACTGCCCAAATGACCAGGGAGTCGGGGAGTGCCGGGTGGCGCGATGCGCTGCTTATCTACACCAGGCCACGGATCATGACCATGGCCCTGCTCGGATTCAGCGCCGGCCTGCCGTTCCTGCTGGTCTTCTCCACGCTGTCCGGTTGGCTGCGCGACGTAGGCATCGAGCGGACCGTGATCGGCTTCTTCAGCTGGGTCGGAATCACTTACTCAATCAAGGTGTTCTGGGCGCCCGTCGTCGATCGGGTGCCGTTGTGGCTGTTTACCCGACTGCTGGGCAAGCGGCGCGGCTGGATGTTCGCCGCCCAGATCGGTATCGCGGCCGGACTCCTGGGCATGTCGTTTTTCGATCCGGTGAACCAAATCGGGTACGTGGCATGGCTGGCGTTGCTGGTTGCCTTTTGCTCGGCGACACAGGATATTACGATCGATGCCTATCGAATCGAGGCCATGGACGCAGAGTACCAGGGCGCCATGGCGGCATCCTACGTGCTGGGCTACCGGATCGCCCTTCTGGCGGCAGGCGCCGGCGCGTTCTACATTGCCGAGGACGTGTCGTGGTCGGCCGCTTACCGGGCAATGGCCGCGTTGATGGGGGTGGGAATGCTGACGACCCTTATGATCCGCGAACCCCCACACGCGGAAAACAACGGCACGAAACAGCTGGAGGCGCGCATAGAGACGGCGCTCGGTGTCTCCGGCCGCCGGGCATGGCCGCAGCGGTTTATCGCCTGGTTTTCCGATGCGGTCGCGAGTCCCTTTGTGGAATTCTTCGAGAGAAACGGCCAGCTTGCGTTCGTCATCCTTGCGCTGATCGGTGTTTACAAGCTGAGTGACATTACCATGGGCGTGATGGCAAACCCCTTCTATCTCGATCTGGGCTTCAGCAAGAAACAGATTGCCGACGTCACCAAGATTTTCGGGTTTTTCATGACGATTGCCGGGGCCGGGCTCGGCGGAGTGATGGTGCTCAGATTCGGCATCATGCGACCGTTGCTGCTGGGCGCCATTCTGGTCGCCTCGACGAATCTTCTCTTTGCCGTGTTGGCCACGGTAGAGCCGGACATCGTGCTGCTTGCAGTGGTGGTCAGCGCGGACAATCTCAGCGGAGGGATCGCCACAGCCGTGTTCATCGCCTATCTTTCGAGCCTTACCAATACACACTACACGGCCACCCAGTATGCACTTTTCAGTTCGTTGATGACCTTGCCCGCAAAGTTCCTGGGGGGATTCTCCGGACTGATCGTTGACGACAGGGGTTACGCGGTCTTTTTTGTCTACGCATCGCTGATCGGGTTGCCGGCCATCGCACTGGTCTCGTACCTGATGCGCAGGGGTGGAGACGCACCCGCGGGCGCAGTAAACACACAGCGCGTACGCTCCGGTTAAAGCACCCGTTTGTTGTACTCCGGCCCCATGGGAGCATACCTTTGGCTGCGGACTTCTTTCTAGTTAAGCCACTGAGGGGCGATCCAGATCATCTCCGGCCAGATGAATGTGGGAATTTCCTTTTCGTAAACCCCGCCCGCAACGGACGTGGTCGGGTGCGGCGGTACAGGACCGGATGCCTGTGAACGGTCAGCGGAACACTGACGAAGACCGGTCGGCCAATCTCGACAATCTTCGGCGCCTGTTCTGGTTGCGAAATGTCGCGATACTGGGCCAGGCGGCGGCGGTACTTGCGGTGTGGGCGTTCCTGCGTGTCCCGATTCCACTCGAACCGGTCGGTATCGTCATCGCGGTGCTGGTTGGTCTCAATGCCTTGACCTGGTGGCGCTTGCGGATTGGTGGGGGCATTTCTGCCTGGATTCTGTTCTGTCAGCTCGTGGCCGACGTACTTCAGTTTACCGCGCTGCTTTACTTTACGGGCGGCGCGGCCAACCCCTTCGTCTCGCTCTATCTGGTTCCCCTGGCCATCGCCGCAACCGTGCTTCCGGTTACACTCATCTGGGTGCTGGCCGTGTTTACCGTGTTGTGTTACAGCTTGTTGATGCTCGTCTTCGAGCCCACGCCGCACGACCACCATTCGATGCTTTACGACTTCAATCTGCATGTCATCGGCATGTGGATGAACTTTGTCCTCAGCGCGGGGCTGGTGGCGTTCTTCGTTTCCGCCATGGGCAGCGCCTTGCGCCGGCATCAGCGAATGCTTGCCGATGCCCGGGAGCAGGCCCTGCGCGACGAACAGCTGGTCGCGCTGGGCACACTTGCGGCCAGTACCGCGCATGAACTTGGAACGCCGCTGGCGACCATGACGCTGGGCGTGGACGAGTTGCGGGATGAACTGGGCGTTCCTTCTGCAGAAGCGATCGAGCAGCTTGAACTGCTGAAAAGCCAGATTCACCGCTGCAAGGACGCACTCTCGATCCTGTCGGCCTCGGCAGGCAACCTGAGGGCCGTCGGTGGTGGGGCAATGTCGCTGAACCGGTACCTGGGGTCGCTGGTGGATGAATGGCTGCAATCCCGACCCGGGGTGCACCTGGATTCCAGCATCGAGGGACCGGAACCCGTGCCGCGGGTCATTGCGGAGCGCACGTTGACTCAGGCCTTGACCAACATCCTCGACAATGCGGCGGACGTTTCGGGCGACGATGTCTCGTTCTATGCGCGTTGGGGGGGCGACCGGCTGTCGGTCGTTATCTCGGACAGAGGCCCCGGGTTGCCCCGTCACCTCGAGCGCCGCGTCGGCAAATCCCCGCTTTCCCCGCAGGGGTCGGGACTGGGATTGGGGCTGTTTCTGTCCCACGGTATTATCGAGCGCCTGGGCGGACGCGTCACCCTCGGCGAGCGCAGCGGTGGCGGCCTCGAAACCCGCGTGGATCTGCCGCTGAAGGCGCTGGGTGTGACAAGGTGAAGGTCGAATCCGAGGCTCGTGGCAGGGCAGCGCCGCGTCTTCTCATCGTCGACGACGACAGGGACTTCTGTACGATTCTTTCACGGGCTACGGCAAAGCGCGGATTCGACGTCGCGACGGCACGGAATATCGGTGCGGCACTGGAATTGGCCCGGTCCTGCCTTCCTGATTTTGCCCTTGTCGACCTCAGAATCGGCGACGAATCGGGTCTGGATCTGGTACGAGACCTGGCCGCGCTGGAGCCCAGGCCCCGGATAGTGGTTTTGACCGGCTACGCGAGTATTGCGACCGCGGTGGAGGCGATAAAACTTGGTGCAATCCACTACCTTACCAAGCCGGCCGAGGTGGACGACATCATCGCCGCATTCGATCGTGTGCAGGGGGATCCCGAAATTTCGCCGGCCGAGACGCCGATGTCGGTCAAGCGCCTGGAGTGGGAGCACCTGCAAAAGGTGCTGCGCGAACACAAGGGCAACATCTCTGCAACGGCGAGGGCGCTGAACATGCACCGCCGAACACTGCAGCGTAAACTGCAGAAATACCCGGTCAAACGTTGATGCGTCCCCGATGGTGTTCGGTTCTCGGGTGCTGAAATAAAATACAGTTTCATGGGGGCGAAATGAAAAACAGGTTTGATGACATCCTCGGTACCATCGGGCGTACACCCGTTGTCAAAATCAACAAGCTGGGCCCGGAGGAAATCAATCTCTACGCCAAGCTCGAGGCGTTCAATCCAATGAGTTCGGTCAAGGACCGGCTGGCCCTTGGTGTGATTGAGGACGCGGAGCGCAAGGGACGTCTGAAACCCGGGCAGACCGTGATCGAGGCCACGAGCGGCAATACCGGCATCGGGCTGGCGATGGTGTGCGCGCACAAGGGATACCCGCTGGTCGTGACCATGGCGGAGAACTTCAGTGTCGAGCGTCGCAAACTGATGCGTTTTCTGGGCGCGAAGGTCGTGTTGACCCCGGCGTCGGAGATGGGGAGCGGCATGCTGGCGAAGGCCGTCGAACTGGCTGCGAAGCACGGCTGGTTTCTGTGCCGTCAGTTCGAAAACGAGGCCAATGCCGAGATTCACTCGAGGACCACCGCCCGCGAGATCCTGGACGATTTCGAGGGGGAGCGACTCGATTGCTGGGTAACCGGCTATGGAACAGGGGGGACGTTGAAGGGCGTTGCGCGAATCCTCAGGCAGAAGCGCAGGGACACGCGCATCGTGGTCTGCGAGCCGGACAATTCCCCCCTGCTCGGCTCCGGCATCCCGCAACGACGTACCGCCGAGGGGGCGCCCGCAGAGAGTCATCCCGGCTTCCGGCCCCACCTGATGCAGGGCTGGACGCCGGATTTCATCTCCGGACTCACGGAAGACGCGGTCACCCAGGACCTGATCGACGACATCATTCCGGTCAAGGGGGCCGACGCGCTGGAACTGTCTCGCCAACTGGCACGTCGGGAGGGGATATTCACCGGGATTTCCGCCGGGGCAACCCTGGCCGGAGCGTTAAAGGTTTGCGAGACGCTGCCTGCTGGCAGCACCGTACTGTGCATGCTGCCGGACACGGGTGAGCGATATCTCAGTACACCGCTTTTCGAGGACATCCCGGTGGACATGACCGATGATGAGGTCGGGATCTCGAGGTCCACACCCGGATACCGATTTGATGTGACGCCTTCGACACCGGACGAGGACGTGGGAGAGGCGCCGGGCGCCACCGCGGAGACCGAGGCGTTTGTCGAGGGGATGGTCAACGATCCAGACCAACCCGTTGTCGTGTTCGCGCTCGAATGGTGCGAGTTCTGCTGGTCGATACGCAAGCTGTTCACCAAGTGCGGGATTCCCTACCGGTCCGTTGACCTGGATTCGGTGGCGTATCAGGAGGATGACCGGGGAGGAAAGATACGTGCCGCGCTTACCGCGAGGACGGGCTGCGAGACCATACCTCAGGTGTTTATCGGAGGGACGTTCATCGGCGGTTGCACCGAAGTCCTCGAAGGCTTCAGCAAGGGCAGCCTGCAGGCACGACTGAAAGAAAACGGAATTACCGGTACCTGCGACGAGACACTGGACCCCTACTCATTCTTTCCGTCCTGGTTACATCCGAGGTGACCGGATTGACCCGCTGGACGACGAGCCGGGACGTTCGTCTCTAGACAGTGCGGCAAACACCGCCCCTGCGGGGATCGCCGATTCCCTGATAGCCCGATGCCAGGTGGGCAACGCTGTGCGCTCCGCCGAAGAACAGGTTCAAGTCATCCCAGATCTCATGATCGGGAAATCGCTTCATCAGGTCTTCGAGTTCCGCCGCCGCGAATCCGCCTTCCGCGCTGAGCTTGTCGCCCTCAACGTGAATGCGTGGCGCACGAACCGCTGCCTCGATGTCCATCCCAAAGTCGATCAGGTTCACCAGCACCTGCAAAACGGCGCTGCGAATCCGGTTCGACCCGCCCGAGCCGGTAACGAACACGCCACGGTTCGGAATCTCGAGGAGCGTTGGTGTCATCATGGACGTCAGGCGCCGGTCGGCGCGCCAAAGATGATATCCGCCGGGATTGAGGTCATCCTCTCCCAGCATGTTGTTCAGCATGATCCCGGTGTCCTTGACGATGCTGCCGCAGCCTTCTCCGTTGGAGATGGTCATCGAAGCCGCGTTGCCTTCGGCGTCGATGACGCTGATGTGCGTTGTGCCCCGTATGGCACCATGCCTGCCTGCCACCTCCGACCGGTAGCGGTCGAGGAATTCCGGATCCAGTAACCGTTTTTCGTCGATTATGCTATCCGTTGAATTGCCGGTGAGTGCTTCCACCCGGGCACGGTTGGTCTGGAACATGATATCCGAAAGCAATTCCAGCCAGGCGCCCCGACCGAAGCCATAATTCGCGACTGCATACTGCGAGAGAAGCCGAAGGGCGAATGCGATGAGAATTCCGCCCGAGGCCGGTGGCGGGTTGGTCAGGATTCTCGATTCATGATAATTGAGGGCAAGCGGTTCACGGAGGACGACATCGTAGTTTTCCAGATCGTCTCCGGTAAGGTGGCCCCCACCGTCGCGGCATTCCACCAGGATTCTTGCGGCGATCTCACCGCGGTAGAACAACGCCTCGCCCTCGATCGCCAGGACCTCCAGGACGTCGGCGAGTTCGGGCTGGTGAATGACTTCGCCCTCCGTCATCAGTTGCCCCGGCGTTTGGCGGCTTTCGAATATCTGTGAGGCCCCGGGTGTCGCGGTGTAGATGGGGCTTACGATACTGAATATGTAGGCCTGCAGCGCGTTGAGCGTCACGCCCTTGCGCGCCGCCTCGGCCGCGGGTGCGGAGATCACTGTCAGTGGAAGTGTCCCCAGGTCGCGGTGTATCCGGAACAGGCCGCGGACCGAACCGGGGGTGGCGATGGTTCCCTGCCCGATGTGAAATTCCTGTTGGGCCGTTCCGAAATCCGCCACGATCGGTCGAAAATCGAGTTCTTCCACCCTGCGCTTGCGCCTTGGGGTGTGCGCAAAGAAGTCGTATATGACGGGACTCCGGGAATTGGGGTATGCAAGCAGGAAGCCGCCTCCACCGAGCGAAGCCAGGACCGGCTCCGCAACGCATGCCATGAGGTGAGCCGCGATAATGGCGTCGAAGGCGTTGCCTCCTTCTTCGAGCATGAGAGCGGCGGCCTGCAGGGTCAGATCGTGTCCGGCTGCGACGATTCCCTTATTGGCCATCTGAACGTGATTTCGGAGTTTGTCGCGTCGTGCCGGTCAGTGCAGCGTTTCGCCTTCTGGAGACTCGATCGTACCCAAGGGGTCGGCAGAAGCGTGATGCAGGAGCATTCGCCAGCTGCCGTCGACGAACTGGTAGATGTTTGTCGCCAGTACGGTGCCCTGCAGGACGCCGTCGATCTCGATGCTTTCCCTGACCTGATGAATCGATAGCAGCGCATCCCGGGTGTACTGGTTATCCGTCAAAATGAATTTGAGATCATTGTCGACCGCGAATATCTGTTCCCAGCTTTCCCGGATGTCGTGCAGTCCCTCAATGCGCGGGCCGCCCGGATGAATGCACACGGTGGTGTCGTCTTCAGACCAGACGGCCATCATGGAGCTAATGTCGCCCCTTTCGAACGCTCGGTAAAAGGCGTTCTCGGCCTCTTGCGGTGTAGCGAATCCGGAATCGTTTCCCGACATGACGTAATCGTCCTCCTTGCGCGATACTTCCTGGCCGGCCCTGTCCCGTGCAGAGCCTCTTGGGCCAGTTCCTGACGCGGCGCCGAAGCGGATAGAATCGTCCGGAACGCCCCTGCACGCAAGTCCCTCGGGGAAGCGCAGGGAAGTGCGCGTCGGTTAACGGACAGCGCGATCGCCTCGTACGGGGCGGCAACCGGAAAAGCGCCTATGTTAGGGTATGCGCACAGTCGTTGCCAGCGGACGCCCTTGTCCGACCGCACGTTGGACGGGACCATCGTCGGTGGACTACCGTACAGCCGGACGGTTCAGATGGCGGGCCCCGGACACTGGTGCGGGCGCCATCCCCCCCAACGGACTCATTGACCACCCGGCGCTGTCATCCGACACGCGCAGGATCAGAGCGGATTTTTCTTGATCGAGCGTACGACGGCACTGTTCCCGGTGTGGGCGATTGCACTCTCCGCCGTGGCGTTTCTGCATCCGGAGTGGTTTGTCGGGCTGAAGTCATTCATCGTCTACCTGCTCGGAATGGTCATGCTGGGTATGGGTATGACGCTCACGCCACGTCATTTCGCCGGCGTGTTGCGTCGGCCGGGAGTCATCGCGCTGGGCGTGGTGATGCAGTACGGGTTGATGCCCCTTTTCGCCTGGGCGATCTCCCGAGGTCTGGATTTGTCGGCGGCACTACTCGCAGGAATGGTGCTTGTGGGGGCCAGCCCGGGCGGCACCGCGTCGAACGTGATCTGTTACCTGGCCCGCGGTGACCTTGCTCTGTCGATCTCCCTGACCGCAATTTCGACGCTACTGGCAGTGATCGCCACACCGTTGCTGACCCTGGTCTACGCGGGCCAGTCGGTCGACGTACCCGTCACCGCGATGCTGTTCGACGTGTTCCGCTTTATCATTGTCCCGGTATCCGCCGGGGTACTGGTCAATACGGTGGCCGGGTACCGGTTGGGTCGAGTCAAGCAGGTATTTCCATTGTTGTCGGTCGCTGCGATCATCCTGATCATTGCGATCATCGTTGCACTGAACCGAGACCGCATGGATGAGGTCGCGGCCGTTGCCATGTTCGCGGTCGTTTCGCACAACACCGTGGGGCTCGTCTTCGGTTACTGGCTACCGCGCCTGCTGTCAATGGATGAGAAAATCTCTCGAACGCTCTCGATCGAGGTTGGAATGCAGAATTCGGGCCTGGCGGTGGCATTGGCGATCAAGTATTTTTCCGCCTCGTCGGCCCTGCCGGGGGCACTTTTCTCCATCTGGCACAACCTTTCGGGGTCGGCACTTGCCGCGTACTGGTCCAGGCGAACCGGATAAACGGTTGCGCTTTCCGGCCGAATGGTTATATGTAGTGGGTTGACTACGCTATATTTTTACGCTGTGCCCAGCCATCGGTCACATCCACCTCGATGTGCCCGGAATTATCCGGCCGGCGAGGCGCGACAGTCCCGGTTTTTTCTGCCGGGCCGACAGGATACAGGGGGTGGTTTCGGTGAAGCTGTTCACTCGTCTCCTCGTGTTGCCGGGTATTCTGATTGCCCTGGCGACCCCGTTGACAACCTGGTCGTTCGAGTACAACAGCCCCGAGCACATTCGGGGAGCCAAGACCATCGATGCAGAGGGGCTGGCGGACATCGCGCAATCCAGCCCATCGCTGCTCATCGTCGACGCGCGAATGGCCATGGATCATGCCAAAGGCTACATTGAGGGTTCCGTCAACCTGGTCGACAGCGATACGAATTGCGATAGCCTGGGTGAGCTGGCACCGCAAATTGACACGCCGATGGTGTTCTACTGTAACGGTGTGAACTGCGACCGGAGCGATATAGCGGTCAAGATCGCGCGGGATTGCGGCTACCGGCGGCTCTACTGGTTTCGTGGTGGTGTCGAGGAATGGCAGGCGAAGCGGTTTCCGCTCGTGAAATGAGCATTCAGCACGGTCTCGGTCCCGCCCTTCGCGGCCTGCATCAACGGTTCGTTGCCTGGGCGCGGTCCGCCCCCAAGGGCGCGCAGACCTTGTGAGCGTGTTTCGACTGACGATTCAGGCAGGCCTGGTCCTGGCCATTGTCATCACCGGCCTGATCGGCGCCGTGCTGTCCTTCAACACAATGGGTGTCTATCGCGAGCTGAACATCGACTTCCAGCGGGAGTCTCTGGAGGAAATTACCGGTCTGGAGGTGCACAACCAGATCAAGCACGCCGGAGCGATATTGAGCGAAGTCGGGTTGGGTATACAGAAAGATCCGGAGGTCCGTGAAGCCCTTCGCGGCGCCGATCCCGGCCCTGTCACTTTGGCTTTGTCGACCCAGTTCCGACAAGGCGCCGTCACGGCAAATGTCATCAGGATCGTGAAACTCGGCCTGTACGACGGCGCGCTCGGTTACATCGGCGGGGCGACCAAGGTCTCCTCGCCGGATGCGGCTGCCTACGGATGGTGTCCCGAGCTCATTTCTCGAGCCGCAACCCGGCAAGGGGCCGAGCGTCTGCAAGTTCTCGAGGGTGTATGTGTCCATGACGGGAGACCGTACTACGCATCGCTGGTACCAGTGGGTGGGCTGAGGCCGTTCGGATATCTTTTGCTGGCCCTGGATCCCGTCATGACGCTGGAGGGGGTGGGACCGGAACTCGGTATGCCAGTGCGCCTCGTCCTTAGCGGAGGCGAGGTGGTGTATGAATCACCGGAATGGAATTCGTCTCCGGAAATGCCCCTGCTCGTCGCGGACTACGTATTACCCGACGAGAAAGGGGATACGGCCCTGCATATCCTCGTAGCGAAACCCCTGTCCAGATTGCAGGAACGTCTGGATTTTACCGAGAGGCGCCTGATCGCGGTTAACGTCGTGGTCATCTGCCTCACGGTGCTGATTGCCCTGCTTTTCCTCAAGAAATTCATCTTCGTTCCGCTGAATCGCCTGCGTATGCAGATCCAGGCCGGAACCCTGGGAGAAACTTCACCGGATCAGCGCCTGATCAGTTTTTCGGCCCTGGGGGACCTCTACGAGACCCTGGAGCGGCAGGCGATTACCGATCCGTTGACGGGACTCTACAACCGGGCGCTGTTCGAGGATCGACTCAAGCAGTTTATCGCCCAGGGGAAACGGTCCGGGTCGAAGGCGGCGGTGTTTATGATGGATATGACCCGTTT
Organism: Pseudomonadota bacterium; assembly: GCA_034722015.1. GTDB lineage: Bacteria > Pseudomonadota > Gammaproteobacteria > JAJDOJ01 > JAJDOJ01 > JAJDOJ01. The sequence goes on along the minus strand of JAYENI010000089.1, from coordinate 19,093 downwards.
CAAGGAAGTCAACGACTCCCTGGGGCATCACGTGGGAGACGAGTTGTTGCGCCAGGTCGCCAGCAGGATCAGGGGGGGGCTGCGCGAGAGCGACACGCTGGCCCGTTTCGGTGGCGACGAGTTCGCGCTGATCCTGCCCGGGGCCGGCGAGGAGTACACGCGTCGTGTCTCGGGAAAGATCCGTGCCGCGCTGGATCCCGAATTTCATGTCCACGGCCACGTCATCAGCGCAACCCTCAGCATCGGCGCCTCACTCTATCCTGCACATGCGCGGGACGTATCCAACCTGATGCGCTATGCGGACATCGCCCTGTACCACGCCAAACGCCAGGGGGAGTTCTTCGCGCTCTACCGACAGGCCGACGGCGGAAACGCCAGCGCCGAGCATGCACCGGTCGAGGCATTGCGTGAGTTAATCGAGCAGGACGGGTTGCGCGTGGCCTATCAGCCACTGATTTCGGCCTCCACCGGACAGGTCAGCTACTACGAGGCGCTGATCCGGTGCGACCACCCGGAGCTTCGACGGTTCTCCGTGGAGCAGGCCATCGAACTTGCGGAGCGCAACGACCTGATTCGTCCGCTCAGCGACCGGGTATTCGGCCTGGTGTGCAGTGACCTGGCACGCTGGCGTCGTTTCCAGCCGGCGATCAAGGTCGGCGTCAATGTTTCCATGTCCGACATGCAGGACACGATGCTGATTGGCCGGCTCGAGTCGCAGCTGCAGGTCCACGGTGTTCCGGCTGCCTCGATCATCATCGAGGTGACCGAAAGTGGTGTGATGCAGGATGTGGATCGGGTCCAGACCAATATAAAACTGCTCGCAGATGCGGGTTTTACGGTCGCGATAGACGACTTCGGCACCGGTCAGGCGTCGCTTGCCCGGCTAAGAAAACTGCCGGTCCACTGCATCAAGATAGACAAGTCCTTCGTGATGGAGATGGAGACCGATACGGATGCCGAAAAGATCGTCCGGGCGACCATCGATCTGGGGCACGATCTAGGGATCAGGGTCGTCGCCGAAGGCGTGCAGAGCGAACCGATCTATCGTCAGCTTTCCGGTTTGGGTTGTGACACCCTGCAGGGTTTCCATATCAGCAGGCCGTTACCCCCTGAAAGGGTCATTCCGTGGAGCGTGGCCGCCGCCAGTCGCTTTGCCGGTGAGGTGCGGCTGAAAAGCTCTCGATAGGTCTCCGGGGTGTAGTTACACCTCAGGTCGGCGAGTCTTTCCCTCTCGAGGCAATCCGGTCGGCCCAGCGGGTCGTTTCCGGCAGCCGGTAACGGGTCGTACACTGCATGGTGATTTCCAGGGACGAACGTAGTGAAACCCGGTGACCGGGTGAAACGTACACGGCGCGGACTCCGGACCGGGTTCGCAGGACGGCACCGATGGTCTCTCCCCGCAATAGGAGGGGCGTGGACGCGCCCCGGTCCTCGGGAACGGGGGCGTGCTCACCCGTCAGGCGGGACTTGGCGACACCGATCGTGGGGACATCGCAGAGCACACCGAGGTGACAGGCGATACCGAAGCGACGCGGGTGTGCTGTCCCCTGACCGTCACAGAGAATGACGTCGGGGTCATGTCGTAGTCGTTCCAGCGCTGCGATCACGGCCGGGACCTCGCGAAAGGAGAGCAGGCCGGGTACGTAGGGGAAGCGGGTCGGAACCTCGACCACCGCCTTTTCCGCGTACTCCAGTCCGGGAAACGTCAAGACCACCACGGCCGCGCGTGTTGTCCTGCCCTTGTCGGGAAAACCGACATCGACACCGGCGACGCGGTGAATCGGCCCGAACCGGTCTTCGGTCTCGAGTCGTTCCCTCAGCGACAGCTGAATGTCGCGCGCCTCCGCGGTCGTCACGTTCCAGCGATGGGGTATTTCAATCTTCATCGTCTATGCGGTCGGTCGTCGCTGCGTTTCGGGGTGCGCCAGCTTTGAGGGTACGGGTTCCGGAGTGATGGAAGGCCGGGGTCTCACTACGCGTGACCGAACCGGTCGCTTTCCCCGATCCATCGCTGGATCAGGCCGTGGACCGCGGCGGGATGTGAGGCGGCAAGTACGCGTGCGACGCGTGTGACTTCGTGGATCAGGTGCCGGTCCTGATCGAAATCCGCGACGCGCATCTGAAAGCTGCCGGTCTGCCGCGTGCCGAGTACCTCGCCCGGGCCACGCAGGCGCAGGTCGATACGCGCGATCTCGAAGCCGTCGGAGTGCTCGCGCAGGGCCCGGATCCGTTCCCTGGCGGATTCGGTCAAAGGTGCGCCGTACAAAAGAACACAGTCGCTGCGCAGCTTGCTGCGCCCGATTCGCCCGCGAATTTGATGCAGCTGTGCCAGTCCCAGTCTTTCCGGGTTTTCAATGACCATCAGCGAAGCGTTTGGCGCATCGACGCCGACTTCGATCACCGTGGTGGCGACGAGCACGTGTAGTTCGCCACCTTTGAACCGGCCCATGACGTCGTCCTTCTCCGTGGAGCGCATGCGACCGTGGACCAGCCCGATCTTCAGATGCGGAAGCGTGTGCGACAGGACGCCGGCGGTTTCCTCGGCCGCCTGACAATCCAGCGCCTCCGACTCCTCGACCAGTGTGCAGACCCAGTAGGCCTGCCGCCCGTCTTCGCAGGCCTTGCCGATTCGGGCGATGATCTCGTCGCGGCGCGTGTCCGAAACCGCTACCGTGTTGACCGGTATGCGGCCCGGGGGCAATTCGGACAGGACGGAGTGATCCAGGTCGGCGTATGCCGTCATGGCAAGCGTGCGTGGAATGGGGGTCGCGGTCATGACGAGCTGATGTGGATGTGGTCCGTCCTCATGCCCCTTGTTGCCGAGCGCCAGGCGCTGGTGCACCCCGAACCGGTGTTGCTCATCGATCACCGCAAGCCCCAGCCTGGGGATCGTGACCGGGTCCTGAATCAGCGCATGGGTCCCTGCCACGACATCGATTTCGCCTTTGGACAGGCCATCCAGAACGGCGCTACGCTCCGCCGCGGTTTGCCGACCGGAAAGCAGGGCGACTGAAATTCCAAGAGGTTGCAGCCAGTCCCGCAAACAGCGCAGGTGCTGCTCGGCCAGCAACTCGGTCGGGGCCATCAGGGCTGCCTGATAGCCAGACCGAGCCGCCAGGACACAGGCCGCCGCGGCGATCACCGTTTTCCCCGAGCCGACGTCACCCTGTACCAGCCTCAGCATGGGACCGTCCGAGCTCAGGTCATCGTGTATCTCTCCGATGATCCGGGACTGGGCGTTGGTAAGGGTGAATGGCAGCGACGCGAGGAACGGGTGCAGCGCCTCGCGCCCGGCGGACATTGCCGGCGCCTCGCCGAGTTTCAACTTGCATCGCACGCGGGCAAGCCCGAGTTGCTGCGCCAGTAATTCCTCGAATGCCAGTCGTGTTCTTGCCGGATGTTGGCGCGAATTGAGCAGGGACAGATCAGTACCCCGGGGTGGGCGATGCAGAAAGTCGAGTGCAGAGGCGGTGCCGATGCGCAACTCAGGCGCAACCAGATTTTTCGGAAGCCAGTCCGGCAATGACCACTCGCCGCGTTCCAGCAGACCAAACGCCCCGTTTACCAGGTTTCTCAGGGTTGCCTGACTCACGCCGTTCGTAGACGGGTAAACCGCAGTCAGGGTCTCGTTGCCGGATAAGGGGTCGTTCCCCGAGCCCTCAACATCGGGGTGGACCATTTCCAGCGACCGGGGCCCGCGCCGGACCGTGCCAAAACATCGGACCCGCGCGCCGGGTTGCAGGGTCTGTTGCAGACCGGGATGAAAATGGAAGAACCGCAGGGTCAGCAGATTGTTTCCATCCGACAGTTCCGCATGTAGTGCGCGTCGCTGTCTTTGCGCCACATTCGCGTGGAGGATTACACCCTCGACTGCGGCGTCGCTGCCGGGTACCAGTTGTCCGAGCGGGACGGATCCGCAGCGATCCTGGTAGCGCAGCGGCAGGTGCAGGAGGAGGTCCTGGACATTGTCTATACCGAGCTTTCGCAGTCTTCCCGCAATGCCGGGACCCGCGCCCTTGAGTGCGGTGACCGGAGGTGGAGCCATGCCGTCATTCAGTCCGCCAGATGCATGACGGCATCCATTTCCACACCCGCTCCCTTTGGCAGCGAGGATACCCCGATGGCTGCGCGAGCCGGATAGGGTTCCTGAAAGTACTGCGACATGACCTCGTTGATCACGGGGAAATGGGCCAGATCTGTCAGGAAAACATTGAGCTTTACGACGTCTGCCAACCCGCCCCCGGCCGCCACGGCCACCGCTGCGAGATTGTCGAAGACACGCCGGATCTGGATCTCGATGTCCCCGTCCACCAGCGTCATGGTTTTCGGAACCAGGGGGATCTGGCCCGAGAGATAAACGGTGTCGCCGACCCTGACGGCCTGGGAATAGGTGCCGATCGCCTGTGGGGCGTCGGGTGTGCTGATGATCTGCCTGGGCACTGGTGGCGGTCTCCGGTTTGCGTGAGCGTCGGGTTGGTGCGGGTCACTGTCGATTGTCTTAGGCGATTGCCGGAAAATGACATACCAGATTGCGCCGGATTTTCGTTCGTCATCAAGGCGCGGCAACAGGCGCATAGTCGAACTATGGAACGGTTGTCGCAACACAGAGGACGGATGAAAAGACAAGCAAGATGGTATGTCATTTGACAGAAATCGCCTTAGTCCGGTGCGATGCTATCGCAGTGCGATAGGCCGTGCGGATTCAACCCCGGGTGCGTGCCACCCGGTAGACTGCCGGGATTTTGCGCAGCATACGCATGATGCGCGCAAGGTGTTTTCTGTCCCGGGCGGTCAGAACGAACGCCATGGTGACGCTGCTGCCATCGTGGCGCTCGATGGTAATGTTCTCGATATTGGAGCCATGGTCTGACATCTTGGAGGCCAGGTTCGCGAGCACCCCGCGCTGGTTTTCGGACTGAACCCTGATCGCCGCGGTAAACTCCCTGTCCGGTGTGGCCGACCACAGCACCTGCACCCACTTGTCCTGGTTGTCCCTGTAGGTCTTGACGTTGCGGCATGACTCTCGATGAACCACCAGCCCGCGCCCGGCACTCATCACGCCGACGATCGGGTCGCCTGGCAGCGGGTAGCAGCATTTCCCGAAGTTGACGACGATCCCTTCCGTGCCCCTTATGGCAAGCGGAGTATGCTCTTCCCCGGAAACCTGTTGCTCGTGTTCTGCGTCTCCGACCAGCATTCTGGCGGCGATTTGCGCCATGCGCTTGCCCAGACCGACCTGCTCCAGCAAAGTGTCCAGGTTGTCGATATCCAGATCCTCGAGCACCGTCGCCACCCGGTCCGGCCCGATGTCGTCCACGGAGGATTTCAGGGCTGCCAGCTCCTTGTCCATCAATCGGCGACCCAGCCTTGTCGCCTCTCCCCGGCGGAGGTTCTTCAGGTAGTGGCGGATCCGGGAGCGCGCCTTGGCCGTGACGACGAAGTTGAGCCAGTTCGGGTTGGGACGACCATTATGGGCGGTGATCACCTCAACGGTCTGGCCGCTCTGGAGGACGGTGCTGAGCGGGGCGAGCTGTCTGTCGATCTTTACGGCGACGCAGGTGTTTCCAATATCCGAATGTACCGAGTAGGCGTAGTCCACCGCTGTTGCACCGCGTGGCAGTTCCCGAATCTCGCCCGCCGGCGTGAATACGTAGATCTCATCGGGAAACAGGTCGACCTTGATGCTTTCCAGAAATTCCAGCGAGTTTCCGGCGCTTTTCTGGATCTCCAGCACGTCCTTCAGCCATCGCCGCACCCGGGCCTGTGCCCAGGCGCCGCGCTTGTCCTCGGTCTTGTAGAGACTGTGCGCGGCGATACCGGCCTGCGCGACACGGTCCATCTCCTCGTTTCGTATCTGCACCTCGATTGGAATGCCGTGTGGGCCGAACAACGTGGTGTGCAGCGACTGGTAACCGTTGACTTTCGGGATCGCGATGTAGTCCTTGAAGCGGCCCGGGACGGGCTTGTAGAGATTGTGTACCGCGCCCAGTGACCGGTAACAGGTGTCGACATCCTTGACGACGATGCGGATCGCAAAGACGTCGAATACCTCCGAGAACGGGAGGCGCTTTGCCTTCATTTTCTTGTAGATACTGTAGAAGTTCTTCTCGCGCCCGTGGATGCGGGCCTCGATTCCGACCTCTTCCAGACGGTTACAGATCTGTGCCTCGACCTGCTGCATCAACTCCTTGCGGTGTCCCCGGCTGCGCTTGACAGCTGCCTCGATGACCCGGTAGCGCATCGGGTAGAGGGCCTCGAAACCCAGATGCTCCAGCTCCACACGCAATGTGTTCATGCCAAGGCGCTGGGCGATCGGGGCATAGATGCCGAGTGTCTCCCGGGCGATACGCCGCCGCTTGTCCGGTCGCATCACACCCAGGGTGCGCATGTTGTGCAGTCGGTCCGCCAGTTTCACCATGATGACGCGCAGGTCCTTGGCGACGGCGAGCATCATTTTGCGGAAACTCTCCGCCTCGGCCTCCGCCCGTGACTCGAAGCTCAGATGCGACAGCTTACTGACTCCGTCGACGAGCTCTGCGACATCAGCGCCAAACTCTTCGGCGATCTGTCCCTTGACGGTGGGCGTGTCCTCAATGACGTCGTGAAGGATGGCGGCGATAATGCTGCGTGAATCCATCCGCATCTCGCCCATGGTCCTGGCCACGGCAAGAGGGTGGTAGATGTAGGGCTCTCCGGACAGTCGAGTCTGCCCTTCGTGGGCCTCTGCGCCGAACAGGTAGGCGTGGTAGACCTCGCGAATCTCCTCCGGTTCGAGGTAGGTGTCGAGCAGTGAGCAGAGGTTGCTGATGAGGAAGCGCGTCGGATCGGACGCGCTTGCGCTGCTGGTGTTCAGTGACGCGATGTCAGCCACGGCAGTGGCGGGTGGCAGTGATAGAGGCAATCCCCGGATCTATCGTCCGGATGCGCAGATTTGAACGAGACACCGTCGTGGCGATCGCCTGGCCAACGTGAAAGCCGGTGCCCACCCGTCGGTCCGAAACGCTGCCAGTCTGCTGAAATACCCTCATGCGGCACCATTCGGCGTTGAAATCGGGCTCACCAATCTGTCTGGAACAAATTGGAACGGCTTTCGCCGGCCCCATGGCACGAAATACACGGAAGTACTTCGTAAAATGCTCATTTACCGCAGCAAAATTGCGCTTTCTCGCCCGATTTCGCCTCGCCTGGCACTCACCTGAGACATTTTCAACAGCATGCTAGGAGCCTGTCCGAGAATGGGGTTCGTCGCGAGAGGAAGCGTCGCTGAGGTGGATTTTCTGTTCGTTTGAGGAGAATAGTCGCCTCTATTTTTGACGAGAATGAACGTGAAATCCGGCCAGCGAGGCTTTTCCGCAGTAGCACTTCCATTCTCGGACAGGCTCCTAGGGCGTGTCGGCGGGTCCCGGAGGCGCCTTGCCTTCCCCGGGAGACCCGGATTCGGCGGCCTGCTGTTCGGCTTGGGCGGCCAGACTCTCGAAGGCAGCGATTGCATCGATGTCGGTCGTGACTTCATCGAAGTCGGCCTGGTCCAGTAGCTCGCGTGTAACCTTGCCGTCCGCAATTTCACGAAGCGCCATCACGGTGGGTTTGTCATTCTCCCACTCCAGGTAGGGTTCGCTTCCCCTGGCCAATTGCCGTGCTCTCTTGCTCGCCAGCAGGACGAGCTGGAAGCGGTTGTCAACAAAATCCAGACAGTCTTCTACGGTAACGCGTGCCATAGGTCTCCTCGGTCGCCAGTTTGCGGGATACCCTGAACTGCTTCCTGTCCCGGAAACCCGCGTGTTCTATCGTGCATTGGGTGACGGTCTTCCCCCGCAGAAAGACGCGTCACACACAGCGTTCCAATACTAAACCATTGACACAATGTGCGCTAGCCGGGGTTGGCGTGGCCGAGTGTCAGGAGGCATGCTCCAGAGCCATTACCGGTTCCGGAACGAAGGTCCGAATCGGGCCAGCCAGTTTCGTTCCGGCGTGCTTCCTGCGCATCGGTTTCTCCCGGTCATCGGTGTCAGTCGGGGTCGTCCGGGCGCAACAGTGAAGCGATGAGCGCCCGTGCGCGGGCCTGTTGGGCTGAAAGCGCGAGACGTCGGGCTCGCACGAGACATCGAAGCTCCTCCAGGGCCGTGTCAAAATCGTCGTTTATCACCACATAGTCAAATTCATCGTAGTGACGCATCTCGCTCTCGGCGTCTTGCATTCGCCGGCGCACCACGGTTTCGGAGTCCTGTCCCCTTGAGTTGAGCCGGGATTCGAGGGCGTCGCGTGAAGGCGGCAGGATAAAAATAGATGAACAGTCCGGGGCATGGCTCCTGACCTGTCGGGCGCCCTGCCAGTCGATCTCGAGTATTGCGTCGTCGCCCCGTTCCACAATATCCGCCACCGACGACCGCGCGGTGCCGTAGGCATTACCGAATACCTGCGCGTATTCCAGAAAGTCCCCCCCGTCGACCATTTCCCCGAACCGCTCCCGGGAGGCGAAATGATAGTGGACCCCCTCCTTTTCCCCGGAGCGGGGGGGGCGAGTCGTGTGCGAAACACAGACCTGCACACCGGCGGTCGAGGAGACGAGGGCCTTGACCAACGAGGTCTTGCCAGCCCCTGACGGGGCGGAAACGATGAATAGTGAACCAGTTGTCACGCGAGATCGCTCCTTGGGGAATTTGGCGTCGCCGGGGAAGACAGCGTCGACGAAAAGACTATAATGGACGTGGATAGAAGCATAAATTTACACTCTTCCAGGTCTTTACACAGGAGGTTGCTCATGAGAAGACGTTTGTATTTTATGCTGCCGAATATCGAGATGGCCAAAAAACTGGAACGAGAGTTGCTGCTTGGTCATATCGACGACAGCCATATCCATTTCCATGCGACGGTAGACGCCAAACTGGCGGAGTTACCCAAGGCCAACCTGCTCCAGCGCACGGATCTCCTGCATGGTATGTTTGTCGGTCTGGTGGTGGGGGCTGTCGTCGGTGCGGCGCTTGGCTATCTCTTGTATCTCTACCCCGCGTTCGGCGATAGTCTGGGCATGGGGCCAATACTCGGGTTGGCCATTGCCGGAGCGGTGTTTGGCAGTTGGGCCTCGGGGATGGTCGCGATCAGTGTGCCCAATTCACGACTGAAGGGTTTTCAGAGCGCAATCGATAACGGGCAGATCCTGCTGATGGTGGATGTGCCGAAAGACCGGGTCGAGGAAATTTCGGAAATGGTCCATTCACATTACCCGGAAGCAGCTGACAAGGGTGTTGAGTCCCATATGCCGGCGTTTCCGTAGTTCAGAATCCTTACAGTAAGTAAAGAAAAGAGAGCCGGGCCGTTTCGCCCGGCTCTCGCCGTTCTGAACCTCGTACTGGTTTACCGCAGCTCTGCCGCCCGATTCGATTTCCGGCAAAATCGGTCCTGCCATCACCTGGTGCAGAAGACCTGATGCATCATCGTGATCAGTTGCAGCGTACGTGCGTCGCTGACCCTGTAGTAGACGCGGTTGGCGTCCTTTCTCGACGCCAGGATGCTCTTGTCTCGCAGTATCGCCAGGTGTTGCGAGATATTGCTCTGGGATGTACCCACGCGTTCGACAATATCCTGTACGCTGATTTCCTGATCACCCAGAGTACAGAGGATTTTCAGCCGTAGAGGGTGGGACATCGCTTTCAGGGATCGTGATGCGCGTTCGATGTCATCGTCCCGCGTCATCAGGTCAGTGAAGGTCGGATCGGTATCCAGTTTCTGCTGATTGGTGTGCATAACCCAAGTCCTGCATATTAGAATTGCATTATACATTCATGACGAAACAGTATGCACCCGTTTCGAGGTCAACAAAGTTTAAAAGTTGTCTTCGCCCCTTCTTTGTCCTGTGGCCTCGCGGGACCGCATATCGGGGTTGCAGCGCGAGTACCCGTTGCGCTCCCTGGCGATTTCTGGCAGCGGTAACTCTAATCGCTTTGTGCCTGTCGGTCGGAAACACCCACGCGGTGTCCGATTACAACCAGGGTGAGGCCGAGGCACGGGCGCGCCTGCAGGAAATACAGAGTCAGATATCCCGATTGCGTGATCACGTCGCCAGGACAGAGGGACGGACCGGGCAACTGATCACCGGGCTGGCGGAACTCGAGACATCTATTGGTGCGCTTTCGCGACAGGAGCGGTCCCTCGGCAAAAAGCTCAACGAGCTGGAAACCCGACGCGATGAGTTGACCGCCCATCAGACGCAGTTGCAGGGGGCCCTGACCACCCAAAGACGGGCCCTTGGCGAACAGGTTCGCGCGCACTACGCATCGGGCCGTGAGGCATATCTGAAGATGTTGCTCAACCTCGAGTCCCCGTCCGACCTCGGTCGCTACCACGTGTATCACCGCTATCTGAACCGCGCTCGCCTCGACCGTATCGAGGTCGTGACCCACACACTTGACGAAATGAGCAGGGTCGAGTCGTCGTTGGCTGAAAATGCGGCAAGCCTGACTCGCTCGAGGGAGAATCTGAACGCGGAGCGCGCCAGACTTCAGGCCGCTCAGGACAGTAGAAGGACGACACTGAGTGCGCTGAAAGCGGAGATCGGGCAGGGCAATCGGGCCCTCGCGGTCCTGAAGGCCGAGCGAGAGGGACTCCAGGCCCTGCTGGAAAAATTGCGCATGGCGTTGGTGGATATTCCGGGTCCTCCTGGCGGAGATCAGCCATTCAGAAAGCAAAAGGGCAAGATGCCCTGGCCTGCGGCTGGCAGGATCGACAAGGGAGGTGCGGGTGGCACCACCGGTCAGGGTGTACTGATTCGGGCGCGCGAGGACGAGGCGGTACGCGCAATTGCAAGGGGCCGCGTGGCGTTTGCAGACTGGATCCGCGGCTATGGGCTACTGCTGATCATCGACCATGGCGGCGGGTTCATGAGCCTTTACGGTTACAACAGGAGCCTCTACAAGTCACCCGGAGACTGGGTGGAAGCCGGAGATTTGGTCGCCAGGGTAGGTGCCAGTGCGGGTAGATCGACCCCGGGTTTGTATTTCGGTATTCGCCACGATGGCAAACCGGTGGATCCCGCTTTGTGGTGTACGAAACGCGTCAGTTTCACCGGTTGATCCCGCTGGTGCGGGGGGGCTTTCGGAATTATGGTGCCGTGTACGGGTCTAAAATCATTGTTCCTCTTGCGCGTGCCCTCCGGACAGCGGAATTCGCCCGTTCGTAGCGGTAGCGTAGCGTGTTTTGGGGATATGCGGTAATGTGTCCCTCCTAGCTTACTGCCGCCCGCTGGGCGGCGGGCCAACGGTCCGCACTGAGTTATTACAGTTTGAGTTATTACAGTTTATGAGCATACATCGTAATTATTCCGCTCGCACTCCCAGAATGGGCATGGGTCTGGTGATGGGAATCATCATCGGTATCTCCCTGGGCGTGGGACATGGCGTTTTTGCCGAGAGAGAAAAGCAGATCAAGTTGCCGCTCGAGGATCTGCGCACGTTCACCGACGTTTACGCGCGTATCAAGAACGATTACGTCGTCGAGGTCAGTGACAAGGAGCTACTGGAGAGCGCGATCCGCGGCATGCTTGCCGGACTGGATCCGCACTCCACCTACCTCAACGAAGAGGAGTTTCGGGAGTTGCAGATCGGGACTACGGGTGAATTCGGAGGTCTCGGAATCGAGGTGGGCATGGAGGACGGTTTCGTCAAGGTCATCGCGCCGATCGATGACACGCCGGCGCAGCGGGCGGGTATCGAGGCCGGGGATCTGATCATTCGCCTGGACGATCGGCCCGTCAAGGGCATGACCCTCAACGATGCGGTCAAGATCATGCGCGGCAAGAAGGGTACGGACATCATTCTGACCGTGGTGCGCGATGGAGAGGACAAGCCTCTCAAGATCACCATTACGCGCGCCGTCATTCGTGTCAAGAGCGTCAAGACGAGGATGTTACAACCTGGTTTCGGCTACGCGCGCATCACGAATTTCCAGTCCAAGACGGCACGAAACCTCATCGATGCCATCGAGGACCTGAAAAAGGAGAACAAGGGAACGTTGCAGGGCCTGGTTCTGGACTTACGCAATAATCCCGGTGGCGTGCTGACCGGTGCCGTCGGTGTTTCGGACGCCTTCCTCGACAAGGGTCTGATCGTCTACACGGAAGGTCGCGTCGAGGATTCCGAACTGCGGTACAACGCGACCGACGGTGACGTCCTCGACGGGGTCCCCATGGTCGTCCTGATCAACGGTGGATCGGCCTCAGCATCGGAAATTGTCGCCGGCGCCATGCAGGACCACAATAGGGCCATTATTCTCGGATCCAAGTCCTTCGGAAAGGGGTCTGTCCAGACGATTCTTCCTCTCAAGGAAAGCGCGGCGCTGAAGCTCACCACGGCCCGCTACTACACGCCCTCTGGCAATTCGATCCAGGCCGAAGGTATCGAGCCCGACATCGTCCTGGAAAATCTGAAGGTTTCGCAGGCCGACGACACGGGGTTCGATCCTGTCAAGGAAGCTGACCTTGCGGGGCACCTGGACAACGGAGATTCGGAGAAAGCATCCGGCAAGACCGGCAAGGACGACAAAGAAGGGCCACTCGCTGAGGAGGATTACCAGCTCAACGAGGCACTGAATATCCTCAAGGGGATCGCCATTCTGAATCGCGTCAATGCCGCCAGCGGCTGACCGTTCACTGGTGCAAGCACACGCAGGCAGCGGAATTTGCTCAAGTTTATGGCCGCCTTTACGGGGGGCGGTCCGGAGGTAACCCGATGGTGCGCGTACTTGTTCCTCTGGCGCAGGGATGCGAGGAAATGGAAGCGGTCACCGTGATCGATCTGCTGCGGCGAGCGGGTATCGAGGTCGTTGTTGCAGGACTCGACGAACAACCGGTAAAGGCGTCACGCGGCATGGTATTGCTGCCCGACACCGTGCTGGACGAGGTCCTGGATGAGGACTTCGATATGATTGTACTGCCGGGCGGTTTGCCGGGGGCGGATAACCTCGACAACGATCCTCGCGTGCACACGCTTCTCAAGCGCCTTTCGGCAGAAGGAAAATACACTGCGGCCATTTGTGCTGCGCCGAAAGTCCTTGCTGGCGCGGGGTTACTGAAATCCCGGGAGGCCACCGGGTTTCCCGGTGTGCTCGAGACCATGGCGCTGGAGGGGACCCGCATTACAGGCCGGCCCGTAGAGGTCGACGGTAAAGTGGTGACATCCCGGGGGCCCGGTACGGCCATGGATTTTGCGCTGGAGCTGATTGAATTGATGCTTGGCAAGGAGGCGCGACTTTCAGTAGAAACCCCCCTGCAGCGTCCGGCCACCTGAATTCCTTTCTTACTCAACTGTGACCGACTTCGCGAGGTTACGGGGCTGGTCCACGTCAGTCCCCTTCAATACCGCGGTGTGATACGCCAGTAGCTGCAGCGGTACCGTGAAGATCAGGGGCGCCACCAGGTCGCGAGTCGGGGCGACGTGCATGACGTGGACATTCGGGTCCGCTTCGAGTCCCGTGTCGACGTCCGCGAAGACGTAGAGTTTTCCACCCCGCGATCGGACCTCTTCCAGATTCGACTTGAGTTTCTCCAGTAGCGCGTCGTTGGGGGCAACCGCGACGACGGGCATATCGTTGTCGACCAGTGCCAGCGGCCCGTGTTTGAGTTCCCCAGCAGCGTACGCTTCGGCATGAATATAGGAAATTTCCTTGAGCTTGAGGGCCCCCTCCATCGCCACCGGATAATGCGAGCCCCTGCCGAGGAACAGTGCGTGACGCTTGTCCACGAAACGCTCGGCGAGCGCGGCAATCTCAGTTTCCATGGACAGAACCCGCTCGATTTGCGAAGGGAGGGTTCTGAGTTCCGAAATCAGGGTTTGCTCGATCTCCCGCGTTAGCCCGTGCCGGCGACCGAGAACAAGAAGCAGAAGAAGGAGCGCGACGAGCTGCGTGGTAAACGCCTTGGTCGATGCGACTCCAATCTCGGGTCCCGCGTGTGTCATCAAGGAAAGGTCCGAGGCCCGGACCAGGGAACTCTCGGGCACGTTACAAACCGTCAGTGACCCGGCGTATGCCGTGGTTTTTCCCGACTGTGTCAGCGCCGCCAGCGTGTCGGCTGTCTCCCCGGACTGGGAAATACTCACAAACAGCGTCCCGGGCAGTACTACATGCTTGCGGTATCGGAATTCGCTCGCGACCTCCACGTGACAAGGAATTCCCGTCAGGGCCTCAAACCAGTACTTGCCGACAAGGCCCGCATGGAAGCTGGTCCCGCAGGCCACAATCTGGATCGCGTTCACCTGGTCGAGAATCCGGGCGGCGCCGGGTCCGAGGATTTCGTCTGGTACGGTATCATCGTCGATGCGATCTTCGAGGGTGTCCATGATGGCAACGGGTTGTTCGAAAATCTCCTTCAGCATGAAATGGCGGTAACCCCCACGCTCCGAGGCGTCGGCGCTAAGTTCCAGGAGCCGCGAGGATCGCTTGACGGGGTTCCCCTCCTGGTCGCAGATATTGACGGAGTCGATGTCCAGATCCGCAACGTCCCCGTTCTCGAGATAGATGAAACGCTGCGTCACGGGCAGGAGCGCCTGTACGTCGGAGGCAATGAAGTGCTCCCCAAGACCGATGCCGATGACCAGCGGGCTGCCCTGGCGCGCCGCAACGAGCCGGTCCGGATTTTCGCGATCGAGTACGCCAAGGGCATACGTGCCCTCGATCTCGGCAACGGCCGCTTTCACGGCGTCGACGAGCCCCAGGCCGGTTTCAAGGTGCGCGACAATCAAATGCGCGACGACCTCCGTATCCGTGTCGGAGCTGAAGCGGACGCCGGCCCCCTCGAGCCTTTCCCTGAGTTCGGCATGGTTCTCAATGATTCCGTTGTGGACCACGGCCACCCGGCCTTCGCCTCCGAAATGCGGATGGGCGTTGGCCTCTGACGGCGCGCCGTGGGTGGCCCAGCGGGTGTGGGCAATTCCCAATCGGCCGGACAACGGGGTCGCGCTCAGAGCTCCCGAAAGTTCTGAAACCTTGCCTTGGCGACGTACCCGATTCAGAACGTTATCGCGCAATACGGCTACGCCTGCCGAGTCGTAACCCCGGTATTCGAGTCTGCGAAGCCCCTCAAGAAGGATCGGTTCGATATCGCGCTGGGCGATTCCGCCTACGATTCCGCACATAACTTCCACCAATGGTTTTGCTGAGGTCGAATTCGGGTAGACCGAATCCCTGGCTGATTTCGTGAATTGGCGCCGTTCATCAGGTCGGACTCCCGATCACGGCAGTTACATTGCCTGATGGCAGGGCAGGAGAAAGGCGCGGATGCAGAATGCTCAATCCCGTTCCTTCCGGGGGCGATCCCATCCCTCAACCGTGGTCTGGCGGGAACGCGATAACGTCAACTCGCCGTCCGGGGCGTCCCGCGTGATCGTGGATCCCGCGCCAATCGTGGCCCCGCTACCCACCCGAACCGGGGCAACAAGTTGCGTATCGGAACCAATGAATGCATCGTCTCCGATGATCGTTCTGTACTTGCGCGCGCCGTCGTAATTGCAGGTGATGGTCCCCGCTCCGATGTTGACTCTTGTTCCTACATCGGTGTCGCCGATGTAGCTCAGGTGATTGACCTTCGACAGGTCGCTTATCCTGGATTTTTTGACCTCGACGAAATTTCCGAGATGCACCCCGTTTCCCAGGCGGGTTTCGGGCCGCACACGGGCGAACGGGCCGATCCGGCAGTGATCGCCGATGATGGCATCCTCGATGACGGAATTCGGCAGGATCTCGGATCCCGCGCCGATTCGGGCATTGCGGACCAGGCAATTGGGCCCAATCTTTACGTTCTCTCCAAGATGGACATCCCCCTCCAGTACGACGTTAACGTCGATGAACGCGTCGCTTGCTGCTATGACGTCCCCTCGCACGTCGAGCCGGGCGGGGTCCGCGAGCGTCACGCCACTGTCCATGAGCCGGTCTGCCTGCCGTCGCTGATAGACGCGCTCGCATCGGGCGAGCTGTGCCCGGTCGTTGATCCCGGTGACTTCCTCGCGGTCCAGGCAGATAACCGCCACCGCGCTCGTGCCCTCATTGACCGCCAGTTCAATACAGTCCGTCAGATAGTATTCTCCCTGAGCGTTGTTGTTATCCACGTGCTGAAGCCAGCGCCGAAAGTGACCTGCCCGGGCCGTCATGATCCCCGTATTGACCTCCCGGATGGCGCGCTCGCCGATACCGGCGTCCTTCTCCTCCACGATTCGCAGCAACCCGCCGTCGGCGCCACGAATGATTCGGCCGTATCCGGCGGGATTTTCGAGTTCGACGCTCAGCACGGCCAGGCCCTCCCCGGGGCAGCCCCGCAGTAGTGCGCGGAGCGTTTCCGGCCGCAGCAGCGGCACGTCGCCATAGAGCACCAGGAGCCGCGCCCGGTCATCGATGCCGGGTAGCGCCTGAAGCAGCGCATGACCGGTCCCAAGTTGCTCTCGCTGTTCATAACACCGGATTTCCCCGTCAGTGAGCGCATCGGGAACCCGTTGTCCGCCGTGTCCGTATACGACGCGGAGCGCAGTCGGTCCCAGGGCGCCCGCTGTCTCCAGGACTCGGGCAATCATGGGACGGCCGCCAATCGGGTGGAGGACCTTGGGCAGCGCGCTTTTCATTCGCGACCCCTGGCCGGCTGCAAGCACTACGACAACGGGGGCGTCATTCATTGGTTCGAATTCATGTTGTTTCGGGCGGGAGAAACACCGGTGAGATCTCGAATCGTGACAGCTGCGGCGGGAGCCCCGCTGATCGCAGAGGGCCTATGACACACGCAGTCCCGTGTGAGGGCAAAGGCGTCCGCGGACGTTGCAATCGGTTGTGACGCCATCCCGGGTCGGAAGTGGAGACTACGGTTCGCGACCCGTGGCGCCCCCCCGCCGGGAACGATTCTTACGGTCTCGTTTGTTGAAATACCTGGCAAGGTGAAACAACGCCAGAAAATTGCCGACACCGATTGCGACAAATGCGACGGCGAGCAGCAAACCAAGTTGAAAACCACTTCCACCGTCGGTCATGACCACACACCCTGCGTCCAATCGCATACTATCCTCTGCCATGAACCGGGTAAAGTCAGCGCCGATGTTCATCGAAGCTTTGCCGGATCCGGGGCTGCCGCTTTACGGGGGGCCGTAGCGGCATTTAGAATTTACGTTTGCCGGGCGAGCAACCTGTCCGGGCGGTATGCGCATCAACGTGGCGGCGTCTATTCGGAGTACCAGTCAAAATGCACCTCGATTTCTGGAATATCGCGACATTCATTGCGCTATTGATCCTGCTGGTGGGCTTTACCGTCATCTTCGTGTGGTTCATTTCCCTGCCGGGGAAGCTCGCGATAAATCGCAAGCACCCGCACGCGGAGGCCGTGAAGCTGATGGGCAATCTGGGATTCCTCGGCGTGGTTCCGTGGATTCATGCCTTGATCTGGTCGCTACACGATTCATGGACGATCGATATCCGACGATTCCCGAAGGAAGAGAAACAACATATTGACGCCGCGATTGCGGATCTCCGCGCCGAGGGCAGGAAGGCAAGGGATTCCGCCGATGAGTCCGCTACGCCTGATACCGGCAAGTCCGGTGGGACGGAGGGCTGAATGGTCGCCGCACTGGTCATTACGTTTCTTTATGTCTTTGTCGTCTGGCTTTTTTTCTTCAAGCTAAAAGTCGCGAAATTCAACGTCATCTGGGGGCTGGCCACGTTCTGGATCGGTGTCCACCTTCTGCTTGTGTTCCTGATCGGTACACGCTTTTCGCAACCCTATACCAAAGATGCGAGGATTGTCCGTCACACGATACAGATCGTTCCCCGTCTATCGGAACCGACGCTGCTGAAGGAGGTGATTGTCGAGCCGAACGCGGCCGTCAACAAGGGAGATCCGCTGTTCCGGTTCGACGATACCCTGTATCGACAGCGCGTTGCGGGTCTCGAGGCCGAACTGGTCGCGGAGAAACAGAACGTCCTCATCCTGCAGGCGGATATCGATGCAGCGAACCAGGCGATCCTGAAGAACGATGCCGACATCAAGTACGCGCAACAGCAGGTCGATCGCTACAGTGACATGGTGAAAAAGGGCGCGGCCCGCGAGGCGAGCCTGGACCAATGGCGGGACAAGCTCGCGGATGCGAAGGCCTCGCTGGGGGTGGACCAGGCCAACCTGAAGAAGGCGCGGCTCCAGTACGAATCACAGATCGATGGCGTCAACACCTCGGTTGCGCAGGTGCAGGCCAAACTGGACCAGGCGCAATACTATCTCGACCAGACCGTCATCTACGCACCCGGCGACGGATTCATCACCAATCTTCAGGCGCAACCGGGACTCGTCGTGGGTACGCGCCGTATCGGTGCCATCGCGAGTTTCATTGTCGACAGCGACCCGTACCTGCTGGGGACCTACTTTCAGGAACACCTGAAGTTCGTCGAGGTGGGGCAGCCGGTGGAGATCGCCCTGGACATGCATCCGGGCGAGATATTTACGGGTAAAGTGGAAAACATCTGGTGGGCGACCGGACAGGGACAGTTTATGCCGCGTGGCACGATCCCGAAGTTCGTGCACAGGGAGGTCAAGGGAAGATTTGCGGTCAAGATACGTTTCGACGACGAGGGGAAACTCAGGCTGCCTGCCGGTGCGCAGGGCGCGGCGGCGATCTACACCGACGTGGGCAAGGGTTTTTCTCCCCTGCGCCGGATCATCATACGCACCTACACCTGGGCAAACTGGTTGTACCCCCTGCCGATTTAGGGCTCCCTGATCCTACCGAAGTCACGCCGAGTTGAAGTCTGATTGTCGGCTCGCCTCGATAGTTAAATCCAGAACACCGTTTTGCGGACTCCTGGCCCAGGTCAGGCGCTTTGGCTTCAGCAGCGCTGGCCAATCTCGCCGAGAATTGGAAATGCAGGGGAATGGCGCGCCCGAAGGGATTCGAACCCCTGACCTCTGCCTCCGGAGACCGAATCAGCCATTTTTGGGATCAACTCCAGATTTCTCAAGAGTACCGAGTTCTCATCCAATTTCTGCACGCAACCGCTACCTGCCTGACATAGACCCTCGCCACCGCCTTGGCATAGCGCGCGTTCTCCTTCCCGAAACCTCACCGGCGCCATCACCAGT